>DVLQ01000202.1 GCA_018715395.1 Candidatus Coprocola pullicola
TACCAGAATAAATGTTTTGAATGTGCTGTTTTCCTTGTAAGAAGTAAATTCTGACTGCAGATTTTGTTTGGGAGGTGGTCCATTTCCGCTGTATTACAATTGTAAAACAATTTCGCTATACTCTGAAAAGACTATCATTAATAGTAGTTTGAGGATGATGACAAAGTCAATCACACTTGGTGAAAAGCTCAATTTATTCAATTTTTTGGAAAATAGAGAGAAACTTCTATCAAAATAAATGTTTTGAATGTGCTGTTTTCCTTGTAAGAAGTAAATTCTGACTGCAGATTTTGTTTGGGAGGTGGTCCATTTCCGATGTATTATATTTGTAAAATAGTTTTGCTATACTCTAAAACCACTATCATCAATAGTGGTTTTACTTTTTTTTACATATAATTTTTTAGGAGGAACTTTGTTCTAAGATAAAAGACGAAATGTATTTTTGTGAAAGTCAATGATTCCTTCTGCTTTTAGCTTTCCCAATGCAGTAGACATAGCGCTTCTTTCAACACAAAGAAAATCTGCAAGCTCTTGACGGTTAAAGGCAATGGTAATGGTTTTTGAACCTGTTTGATAAGCTAAATCAGAAAGATAAGAAAGCAGTTTTTCTTTTGTGGTTCTTTTAGAAAGATAGCGTACTTTTTGGTTTAAAAGTATATTTTTATTTGCTAAAATTTGTACCATATTTTCAATCAGCTGATTATGACAAGCATAAGAGGCTGTTATCATTTTTTTATAAGGCAAAAAAAGTATTGTGCTTTTAGCAGAACATTGTATGCTAATAGGTAATGTATTTTTACCGGCGCATACAAAAGCCTCTCCAAAAAGAGAACCTTGTGTTACTTCTGCTAAAATGCTATGATTTCCGAAGGAGTCGTCATATATGATTTGTATACTCCCCTCTAATACAATACCGATAGAATTGAGTATATCGCCGGCGGAAAAAAGTAATGTGTTTTTGGGATAAGTTTGTATAAAACTGCCAATACAGTTCAACATTTGTTCCATATCTTTTTGTGAAATACCTTGAAAAAATGCAAAAGAAGATAATAAAGAATAATATTGTTTCAAAAAAAGCACTCCTTTGTTTATAAATGAAAAATAATGAAGGGTGACACAAAATCAGCGACACTTCCTCAAAGTCTTATTTCATTCAACTCTTTGACCAGTAAAAGAAAATATAAACAGTTGGTTGGACATAAATGCCGTGAAACCTGCTGTTTTCCTAGTAGGAAGTAAATTCTGACAGGGATTGTATTTAGATTTCGTTTGCCAAGTTTTTTGACTATATTAGATTTATATAAAAATATAGCTTGTCTACATTTTGAGTATATTTTAATAGTAAAATAGAATTTAGCGTTTTGTCAACTAAAAAGGATTTTGCAACAAAGTGACCACAATAAAAAAATTTTTGCTTTATCTGTATAAACTGGAATTGTTTAACAAAGAAATATTTTAACATAAAAGATTTGATGAAAGAAAAAATATATTTTTGTTGTAAAAACAACGGATTTTATAATAAAAATGTAGTAAACTTTCAATTACAAAAGAGATATCAATGGAGGAAGAAAATATGATTAGAAAAATAATTAAAATAAATGAACAGTTATGTAATGGTTGTGGGGCTTGTGCAAATGCTTGTCATGAAGGGGCTATTGGTATGAGAAATGGAAAAGCTGTTTTGCTTAGAGATGACTACTGTGATGGTTTGGGAAATTGTTTACCTGTTTGTCCCACAAATGCTATTTCATTTGAAGAAAGAGAAGCACTTCCTTTTGATGAAGAAGCCGTAAAAGAAAATATGAAAACGGCTTGCAGTTGTCCAGGAGAACAAAATAAGAAAATTTCTCATGCAACAAAACAAGAAATGGCAGATATCATTGAAAGCAGATTAAATCAATGGCCTGTTCAAATAAAATTAGTTGCAGAAAACGCTTCTTATTTTTCTGGAGCAGATTTGTTGATAGCGGCAGATTGCACAGCATATGCTTATGGTGATTTTCATAGAGAATTTATAGAAGGAAAAATCACATTGATTGGTTGTCCAAAGCTGGATATGGTAGATTATACAGAAAAATTGACAACAATATTTTCGTATCATGACATTAAAAGCGTTACTGTTACAAGAATGGAAGTGCCTTGCTGTGGAGGTATAGAGTATGCTGTCAAAACAGCAATAGAAAATAGTGGTAAAAACATTCCTTTTAAAGTAGTAACGATTACAATAGATGGAAAAGTAAAATAAATAAGAAAAAAGGAATGTAAAAATATAACATTTCTTTTAATGTGTTGAAAAAGCCCACTTGGGCTTTTTCTAGTTTCATTGGACGCTTTAGCTTAACAAAAGTTTTACTAGGGGTAAATAAAACACTTTGGTAAATAAAACCTTATAATGATAATTTTAGAAGAAAGGTTTGGCCACTGCATTACCAAAACAAAATTAGGAGATTTTAAACAGAAAAAATGAAATAAAAAGTACTGCACATTCCAAATATAGACGCCAATATCATATAGTGTTTGTACCAAAATATAGAGGAAAATTGATATACAAAAAATGAAGAACAAACAAATTATTAGAAAATGATGCAAAGAAAAAAGGTTAAAATCATTGAAACACAATTATATGCATATGCTGGTCAGTATACCACCATATCTGAGTGTAGCACAGTTTATAGAGTTAAGAGTGAGTTGATGATTTTGATGGGCATGCCAATTTGAAATATAGATATGGAAGAAAAAACTTTTGGGTAAGGGGATATTTTTTAGAGACAGTAGAACCAAATGAAAAGGAGATAAAAGAATATATAAAAAACAGTTAGAAGAAGAGTATGTAGCAGGTCAAATATCATGAAAAGAGTACACAGCCCCGTTTATGGGTATCAAAGGAGAATAAGGCAAAACAGACAGCCGTTTTTTGTGGCTGCCTGTAATTATAATGCCAAATTTCTCTTTTAGGGAATCAGCACATAATCCCCCTTGGTTATTGAATAAAGTTCTATTTTTTGGTACAAGCTTTATCCTTACCAAATCCTTCACATATAGTATTTTCCTTTATAGAAATAAATTCTGCCTTAGCATTTGGAGTATTTTTCATTAACCCTTTTGCCAATCAAAAGAACTTTTTTGACAGTCTAAAAGGAATGTAAAAAGTAACATTGCTTTTTTATATTATCTGCTTTATCAAAATGATTTAAAAAATATTCATGAGGGTATGATTGGTTAAAAAATATTATTTATTAAGATAGTAAGATTTACATTCTTCATAGTATTCTAAAAAATGTAATGTGGTTAAGAGTTGTTTTTCGTCAAAATGTTCAATCAGTTTTTTTAATTTATTTTCATAATAAGAAACAGAATTTTCTTGATTTTGATGTACTTTTAAAGAATCTTCTAATAATACATCCAGTGAAACATCTAAAATATCGGCAATGTCAGAAAGTTTTTTTAAATTAAATTTATTCTTTCCATGTTCCAGATTGGAAATATTACTTTGAGATTCTCCTATTAAATGAGCTAAATCTCGTTGTGTTAAATTTTTTTGTGTCCGAAACAACTTTACTTTTTTACCCAATGAAATCATATCATACATAAAAATATAAACTCCTTATATAATTTCTAATAATGTTTTGTATATAAATTGTTTTTCATAATGTTCTAATTTTGAAATATGTTGTAAAATTTCATTGCGTAATAAAGTATATTCATCTTCTATAGATATGAAAACGGATTGAAAATTAATTTCAAAATAGTTGACTAAATTAACTGCTACATTTACAGAAGGTATTTTTATTCCTCTTTCAATTTGACCCAAATAAGAAGTGTGTATATTGAGTGCAGCAGCAATATCGGAAATTTTTAGTCCTTTCTTTTTTCTGAGTATTCTAATGTTTTTTCCAAAGTCCTTGTAATTCAATACAGCAAAACCACCTTTCTAAATAAATCCATAATAGTATCATTGTAGTTTTGAGAAAATATATGCATTAGAACTTTAGATATAAAAAAAATAGAAATAAATATAAAAAAGAAAGCTGCCACTTCCATACCTTTCAATGCTTAAAGCGGCAGCCATTTTTTATTTATTTTACAACAGATGCGATATTGCCTACTGCTGTTAATATTAGTACAGCATCGGAGAAGGTGTCTACTTCCATAGCTTCATTAACGAATTTATTTTCTTTGTATTTTTGTGTAATGTCACAACGATCGCAGCCGATTTCTTCAAATAATTGTTGCAGATATTTTCTTCCTTCATGAATTGCATAAAACTCTGCTTCTTGCAATGTTTTATAAACTTCTCTGCTCCAAGGTGTGTTTAATATATAAGTATTAGACTTGGTATCAATATGTATCAATATTTCTATAGTTTCCATGATTTGTCCTACAGCAGCGCCTACAGCATTTGCTACTTCTGCATGTTCTGGTATGATTAGATTAGATTTTAATATTTCGGCAGCACCGCCAAGCCATGCTTCTGCAGGCGCGCCAATGCCGATGATAGGCTGACGTAATGTAAATAAAGATTGGAAGAAGCTATTTGGATTTGGAGAAAACGCTTGCTGTATCAAATACATGGCTGCTTCGTTTTCTGAAATGTCAAAATCTTTTTCTTCTACATTAGCAATACTTTGCAGTGCTGTCAATGCTAATTTTGCATATATCATATCGGCAGCTTTTTTTAAAAATATATTAAGAGGAACTTCCATTCTTTTAGCTAATATTTCAGCGCCGGCTCGAGCAATGTCTGTATTCCACTGATTGTATTTTCCTTGGACATGAAGAATATCTGTTGGCGTAACAGAAATACGTACTAAATAGCCTTCTTCTACTAGATTGGTTAAATCTACCACTTCGGGGTCTAAGCTAATAGATTCTGCTAATTTTGTAATGCTGTGAGGTCCATCGGAAAGTCGTTGTACTATTTTTCTTTCTTTTTCTGTCAATAAGGATTCATTTGGCTGTTTTAAAAGTAAATAGCAATCGGCTTCTTGGTCATGATATGCTTTAAAACTACCCCATCTTTGGAAGCTTTTTAATTCGTGTATCAAATAGGGATATTTGTGTCCGGCAATGCAAAGAGGCATAGCTTTTTTTGGACCGATTTGTAAATTTCCCTTTGTATCTAAGTAAATGCGACTGTCGCCTCCCAGACCAAATGTAGAAATCTCAGCGGCCTGTACACGAGTACGCCAGCCTCCTACGCTTGCGCCTTCTTTTTTGATTTTGACAATACCATTTTCAATTAAAGCAATATCTGTTGTAGTACCTCCCATATCCATAATCATAGCATTTTTTTCACCTGTTAAAAAACAACCGCCTATCACGCTGGCAGCCGGACCGGAAAGTATTGTTTCAATAGGTCTTTCTTTTGCCATTTCCTCTGTCATAAGAGTACCGTCGCCCTTTACAATCATAATAGGCGCATGAATATTTTTTTCTTGCAGTACCTTTTTGGTGGCGGCAATCAATTCAGCAATAATGGGTATTAATCTTACATTTAATATTGCAGTAACCGTTCTGTGATAAAATCCTAAAGAGGTGGTCAATTGATGAGCGTAAACTGTAGGCACATCTAATATTTCTTTGACAAGCTCTTGTGCACGTCTTTCGTGTTTAGGATTTCTGACGCTTGCATAGCCGGATATGGCAATAGCGTCGACTTTTCCTTTCATAGACTCGATTGCTTGCCTTGCCTGCTCTTCATCCATATCTTCTTTTAGCCGCCCCATAATGTCAAATTCTCCTTTTATTATTTTGCAGACGTCTGCGGGCAGTTCTTCTCCCTCTAGCATATGACCAAATAATATTAGACCGACTCGGCAACCTCTATTTTCTACAATGGCATTTGTGGCTAATGTAGTAGAAAGAGAAACAAGGGCTATTTTTTTATAGTATGTTTCATCTAAATAGCTTAGACAATTTTTGATACCAATTGTTAAATCTTCTTTTGTTGTCAATGATTTTGCTTTACAAAGCACTTTTTTTGCAATGGAATCTACAATGACTCCATCTGTATAAGTGCCGCCTGTATCCATTCCCAATATATATGACATTTTTATTCCCCCTTTTTTATGATAAACCACAATAAACAAAGAATATAATGCTTTATTTTATCCTATCACAAATCTTATTTATTTAAAATAATGTCAAGAAAAATTTGTGAAAACTTTAGTGAAACTTTAACAAAACTTTATAAACAGAGAAATGAAAAAGTGATTCTGGATAAATTTGCTATTTTAACAAATAGTAGGAATAGCTGAAAAATCAATTGTATACTGTATTTACAAAAAACATGTGAAAAAATGAGTAAAATACGTCACATTTTGGTATTTTTTGCTTTACAAAGGAAAAAAATGTATGTTATAATGCTACCATAAGTGCATTTTAGAATAATATATGTGTTTATGAATATATTCATAAAAATAAAACGGAGAAATATTTTATCATTTTGAAATAAATGATAGTGATTATGAAGAAGGGAGGAACTGGTTTTATAAATAAAACTATAAAATCGGGAAAGTATGGCAGAATATTTAACGCCGGGCGTATATGTGGAAGAGTTTGATTCAGCAGAGCCGCCTATGGCAAATGTTAGTACCAGTACAGTAGGATTTATAGGAGTAGCAGAAAAAGGTCCCCAATATGGAGCTCCTGTATTGATTACAAATTTTGCTTCATTTCGTAGAATATTTGGAAATTATTTAACAGAAGGAGAGTTTGGAGCATATCGCTATTTGGCTTATGCAGTCAACCAATTTTTTACAAATGGCGGTTCCAGATGCTATGTAAAACGTGTTGTACCAGCTGACGCTACATATAGTTCTACACAAGAAGAGAGCGCTGTTGTATTTTATGCAAAAGAGCCTGGAGAATGGGGAAATAAAATAGCAATAACCATTACAAAAAGCAGCAGAGCAAGAACGCAAATAATGGAAGAAATCAAAACAGCGGCGCCTAAATATGTTGTGAAAAATGCGCAGGGATTTTTGGCAGGGGACACGGTATGCATTACAAAAGGCGAAACAAAAGAGTATAATAAAATTGTAGATGTAGATGGTAATATGTTGACAATGGAAAGAGAATTTTCACAGGAAGTAGTAGATAATGCTTTAATACCTGAAATTGTACTTTCCACCTGTCAAATCCATTTGGAAGTAAAATATGATACCATCACAGAAAAATATGAATATTGTTCTTTTAATAAAAATTCTGCTGATTTTATAGAAGAACGATTGGCAAAAAGTGAATTGGTTATGGCAGAAACAAAAGAAATTGACCAAATGCTTTCTCCGTTTGAAATCATAGGCGGTCAACAAGAGGCGCAAGAATATAGCATTAATTTTTTTGGTGGAAAAAATGGTACAAAAGAAACACTTTCTGCTTCTGATTTTATAGGAGAAGATAAAGGACCCGGAAATCGCAGCGGCTTGCAGTCATTTATTGATAACAATGAAGTAAGTCTAATGGCAATTCCCGGCATCACAGAGCCGGCAGTAGCGTTATCTTTGGTAGCGCATTGTGAAAATATGGGAAATCGTTTTGCGATACTGGATATTCCAAGAGAAAAAAGAACGGTCAATGATATTACAGAATATAGAAATTTATTTGATAGTGATTTTGCGGCAATGTATCATCCTTGGGTAAAGGTAGCCGACCCTATTACAAAAAATAATATTGCCATACCGCCCTCAGGGTCTGTGGCCGGTGTTTATGCTAGAACAGATACGACAAGAGGAGTGCAAAAAGCGCCTGCAAATGAGATTGTATCAGCTTGTGTAGGATTGGATTGCAATTATACTACGGGAGAGCAAGATATATTAAATCCAAAGGGAGTCAATCTGATTCGCAGTTTTCCGGGACAAGGCATACGTATATGGGGAGCAAGAACGGTAAGTTCCAATAGTTTATGGAGATATGTTAATGTGAGAAGACTGTTTTTGTTTATTGAAGAATCCATTCGTGTCAGTACAAACTGGGTAGTTTTTGAACCAAACGAACCACTTCTTTGGCTTCGTGTAAAAAGAACAATAGAGTTGTTTTTGGGAGATTTGTGGAGAGCAGGAGCATTGGCGGGAAGCTCGGAGGGAGAAGCTTTTTTTGTCGACATTGGAACAACTACAATGAGCCAAAGTGATATTGACAGCGGTCGGTTGATTTGTGTAATTGGGGTGGCGCCGGTTAAGCCTGCAGAATTTGTGATATTCCGTATTACACAAAAAACAAATGCGTCAGCATAAAGGAGGTAAATGAAAATGGCTGGAGAGTTTCCTTATCCATATAAGGGGTATCGTTTTAAGGTAGAAATTGATAATATTTTTGTAGCCGGATTTAGTGAAGTTACAGGATTTGATGCAACCATTGACGTAACGGAATATAGAGAGGGAGATGCAAAAGATAATACTGTCAGAAAGCTGCCAGGGCTTGTAAAATATAGCAATATTACCATGAAAAGAGGGGTAATAGACGCAATAGAATTTTTTACATGGATTGATGAAATCAATAAAGGGGGTATCACACCGGAAAGAAAATCTGTCATCATACGGTTATTTGACGACAGTAATCAAGATACGCCGGTAGCGGAATGGCAGTTAGTAAGAGCATTTCCTTGTAAATATGTAGGACCGGAGTTAAAGGGAAATAGCTCTGATGTGGCAATAGAATCCATAGAGTTTGCGCATGAAGGACTGATTCGAACTTCTCTTGGCGGCGGAGGAGGAGAATAATAAAAAAGCCGACTTTCAAAAAGCCGGCTTTTATTAAAAACAAAACAGAGCAGTATAATATAAAAATAAAGATTTTGTGATTTAATTTGTATTTTGTTTTGCACAGTGATTGAAAAAATAAAGCTTTTTATCATATTCTTACATTTTATGAGATCCGCTTTTTTTAAGGACTGTTAAAAGTTGTTTTTGCTTTGTATGTTGCAAACACAAAAAGTGTTACATTTTACTTTTTATAGGAAAACAAACACTTGACAATATTTAGTATTTTATATAAAAATAACGGAATCTAAAAATATTTGAGGAGGAAGAAAATGACAGCTTTTCAAACAGAATATTCTTTTGAATTACCAAGAGGATATGTAGATAGTACAGGTATGGTGCATAAAAAAGGTATTATGCGTTTGGCAACGGCGGCAGATGAAATTATTCCTATGAAAGATCCAAGAGTACAGCAAAATCCAAGCTATATCAGCATTATATTATTAGCAAGAGTGATTACAAAATTAGGAGATTTATCTCATATTGATACAAGAGTGATTGAAAACCTTTTTACAGCAGATTTAGCTTTTTTACAAGATTTTTATCAAAAAATAAATGAAATGGACAGCTTTTCAATGAAAACAGTATGCCCTCATTGTGGAGAAGAAATAGAAGTGCCATGGTCTTTTGAGGGGGAGTAAAAAGATATTCCATAGATAAATTGTATGAAGAAATGGCTTTTATTGCCTATTATAACCATTGGGACTATGAAACATTGATGAATATGGAACATCAGGAAAGAATACGATGGTGCCAAGAAATTTCAAAAATTAACAAAAATATCAATGCAGAAGAAGAAAAGAAAAATATTTTTGATATATAAAAGAAGGTGAAAAAATGACGTTTCTTCAACAAAATACATTGGCAAATCAATGGAAACTACAATTGGGACAACAACAGGTTTATCCCATGCTTTCCTATCAGTACGACGTCATTTTGGGAGGTGTCTTGACAAGTTTTTCAAAAATATCAGGGATGGTATTAAAATCGGCAGAAGTGACAGCCGTCAATGAAGGAGGAAGAAATCAGCCGTATCTTTTTCGGGACAGTAGAAAAAATATACATACAATGACGCTGGAAAAGGGGTATGGCACCCTGGATTTATTGGAATTATCAAACAAAGTAATAGATGTTACAATACTTTTAAGAAAGCAAGATCTTTCTATTGTACAGGCTTATGCAACAAGCTATGCTGTTGTGCAGGAAATAAAGCTTTCTGATTTAGAGGCTTCTGATACAAAGGTTCTGATACAGTCTATGACTGTGGCATATACTATACTATCTCCTGCAAAAAATGTATTGGAAAGCTGTAGAAAATTAGAACGTGAAAATGCTATTTCTCATGAAAATGTTTCTCCTAAAATAGCGGCAGAACAAAATAAAAGAGATACAAAACAAACAGAAAATATAAATCAGCAAAAAATACAAAATAAAAATGAAACATTAAATATTGTAAAAAAACAAAATCAAAGAGCAATGCAAAAACAGAGGCAAGAAAATGAATATCATGCAGTAAAAAATATGCGACAACAGAAGGAAATTGCAAGCAAAGTGGAGTTGTAGCGTTATGAAAAAGATAAAAGAAATGAAGCTTTTTACTCAAAAAATGCAAGTGACAAAAGATACTTTTGAGAAAAAGCTTATGCAAAAATATACTGTTTTTTCAAATACAGAACAAGAGTATATTTCTATGATTCATAAAAAAGATATTACGATATTTTCTTATATGCAAATGATATTGGAATTATTGTATCAGATGAAATCTATGCAGCAAACAAATGGGTGTATATTACAAAATACTATTATAAAGCAGCAGATACAATCCATTTTGCATGCAACCATTGTATTTCCGGAAATAACTTTTTTGAAAGAAATGCTGTATCAAAATAAGAAATGGGATAGTGTTTTTTTAGAAAAAGCAATATATGAAATAGAAAATAATATAAAAAAAAACAATAAAAATGATATGATACAAAACAATAGTTTTGTAGACTTGTTATGGCAGAATTTTAAAAAGTATGAAATAAAAAGTCTATATGATAAAAAGAATAAGCATATTCAAAAACAGTTTAAAAGTAAAAATATTTTTATAAAGTATAATAGTATACTAAAATCTATAGATACTTTTTTGAAGAAAAAGGATACAGAAAATGGTTCTAATTTGATTTTAGAATCAGATTTTAAAAAAAGTTTATATTTTTTGGGGAAATATCGGCTGAATGAAGAGATAATATTATTATATGAATATCAAAAAATAAATCAATATAAGTATAGAATAGATTCTTTTTTAAAAAAAGAATATGAAAAAACAAATCGAATCAATAGTTTATTTCAAGAAAAATTTGTAGAATATAGTATTCTAAAAAATAATTTTTGGGCTAAAATAAAACGCTATAATACAAAAAAAGAACATATTTTATTTTTTTCTTTTTATGATGAATTGAAAAAAGAAAATATTTTTTTGGATATAATAAAGAATAAAAATTTTTTAAAAATAGAAGGTAATAATGGAGAAATATTACAAAAATATGTAAATCAACATAGGAAAATACAGAATCAATATTATTTTGAAAAATTAAAAAATATAGTTAAGTATAGTGTTTTTGATATATATTATAAAAATAATCAATTTATTATACTAAAAAATAATGTAGAAAAGAATAGAAAAGAATTATCAAAAGATTTTTTGATGAATCAAAAAATGGTTTTTCAACATAATATAAAAAGAGAAAATGAAATTTTGTTAAAAAATAGATTGGAACAAAAAAAAATAAATATTTTATATCATGATTTAAAAACATATTATTTATTATATAAACAAAAAACAAATTGTTTTAAAAACAAGTTTTTTTTTAAAAATATTATAAAAGAAATAAAAAGAAATCAATTTGAGTTTTTATTTAATAAAAATGAATTTAAAATATTTCTGAATAAATATAGAGAAGAAAAAATATATGATTTATTTTTAAGAATAAAACATAGTAAAAAAGTAGTATTAAATAAATATTTTATAGAACAAAATATGCAACAATATTTAGACATTGAAAGAGAAAAGAGAAAACAAATATTTCAAAAATCAGTATGGTTAGAGCAAGAGGTATATAAAAAGAAAAACAGTCAAATAAAAGAAAACTATGTCAATAAACTTATATTAGATATCAAAGAAAAGTATGCACTGAAAAGAATATTAA
>DVLQ01000203.1 GCA_018715395.1 Candidatus Coprocola pullicola
CTTTTTCATAATAAATATCAAAACGGGAATTTCCAAATTTTACTTCTCTTTTTACAAAAGAAGGAATTCCAATTTCTGTTATTTTTCCTAAATGCAAAGCCTCTTTTACGACAACATTGGGCGCCTGAGAATCCATATTAATCAAATTATTTCCTTTATAAACTGCCACTAGGGAATATTTTGTTTTTCTGTTTGTATTTTTACTTTTTTCCAAAAATACAGTTGTTTTGGGCAAAAGCAATTCTTTACATCTTCCTGTATTTTTTACATGTACTTTTTCTTCTTTTCCATCGATTGTAACATAAGCTACAAAGCGATTAGGTCTGCTTTGAAAAATACCCTTTTGAATGGTTTCATATTGCATTTTACTCCTCTTTTCTTTTGTTAATATTCCAATCCCTTTTTTGCTGTGACACCATTTTGATAATAATGCTTGACTGCTTTCATTTCTGTCACCAAATCTGCATACTCTATAAGCTTTTTGTCGGCATTTCTTCCTGTTAAAACAACATCAATTGTTTTTTTTCTTTTTTCCAGTGCCATTATCAAGTCTTCTTCTGTCAAAAAATCGTTTACAGAAACGGTTTTCATAGAAAATACATTTACAATTTCATCTAAAACAATCATGTCGTATTTAGAACAAAAAAGCTTTTCTTTTGTCAACTCCCAAGCTTTTTTGAGGCTTTCTCTTTGTTGCTGCTCTGTTTTTGTCCAAGAATAACCAATTCCCGTTTGATGCAGTTCTACACCGATTTTTTCAAGCATTTTGCTTTCTCCGCATAAAAAATCCGGTGATTTTAAAAACTGTATCATACAAATATTTTTTCCCCAACCTACCGCTCTCAAACAAAGTCCCATTGCTGCTGTTGTTTTTCCTTTTCCATCTCCTGTGTGGAGTAATACCATACCTTTTTGTTCCAAATCGGCTCACCTCTATTTTTATTGTACTGTACTTTAAATACTATTTCCACAAAAATAATTGTATCTATTGTTTTTTTGTTTTATAATGGTAAAAAACGGTTTCAAAGGTTGCGTTCACTTCATATAAAAATAAAAGTACAGAAAAGATTTTTAAAAATATAATCATAATAATAGCATACAAATAAAAGCTAATGTCTGATTTTGTGCAAAACGAAATCTTTTAAAAGAAACTTTGGTAAAAGCAGCAAATTTGTTTTTTCAAAAGTTATATTGATAATCGCAACTTTAATAGAATAATTAGACTTTTTAGTATTGCAATGAAAATAGAATATCATAGTCGTACTTGTCCCAAGCAAAAGTATTTCTGTCACAAATAGAATATTTGCAATAGCCTTTGTAAGAAGTTTTTATTTTATTGAGTTTTCAAGTAAACCGATGATAACATTTGTGGCAAATATATTTTTGATATCTACATTTCTTTTTTCCATAACGTCAAAAAGAATGGGAACAGGGAAACAGTAAAATTTTTAAAAGTAATTTTTATTTTTTATATTTATACATAGAAACAGCCCCTTTTTGAAAGAAAATATTTTTGTTTTCATTTTATTGTACTTTCAATAAGGAGATGTTGTCTATATCATTTTAACATAACAGAACCGTTTTAAGAGAAAGGAGTGATATCACTTGGCAAATTATGCTTTGGAAGAAAAAATAAAAACATTATCTACTCAATACATTGAACAAGAAGCCATAGGCAGTTTATTATTATTATTAATGAGTGCATTAGATAGAGAAAAAGCAAAAAAAGAAACCTTTGCTTATACCATTCATCAAGATATTTTAGACATACAAACTGCAATCAATCAGTATATTTTAAAAATAGAAGACATACTGCAAGGCGATACGCAAATACGCCTTTGTGCTTTAGATGATTGTATGAATTTGAAAAAAAATCTGCTTTGCATATACGAAAACATTTATGGATATATTTCTATATGGAATCTTCACTCTACCAGAATCAGTGATGAAATAGCAATTCGAAAATATCAGGAAGAAAACATTGCTTCTAAAAAAGTGGAATGGGAAATTTTTTATTTAGATTGTAAAGCATTTTTAGAAAGCGCTGAAACCATTTTAGATCAAAAAAATTATATTGGACAACTTCTCAGATGCATTCCCTTACAAATGGCACGCGCCAAATATTATGACGCCATAAAACAAAGTCTGCAATATTGTTTTAGCGGAGAATCAGAAGAACTGATTCAGTATACATTATCTGTATTTTTTAAATTATGTGCACCGGAAAAGACGCAACAATATGGAAAATATCTTCCCGAACTGGCACAATGGCTTTCTTCTTGCAAAAATTTCATTCCCAATGAATTATTTGATGAAGAATTAAACGAAGTATATACAGATTTTCAAAGTACATTTGAAGCATTGGAACAAATAGAAGATATACTCAACTGTCTTTTTAATGATATTAATTCTTTGATACTGTTATTTTATATAGGATATTCCTTTGAAGATTTGACAAAAAAGGAAGTAATCTACACTGATTTATATCATACGGTATGCGAAATGCTTTCTAATGAATTATCTCAAACAGAAAAAGAGGCTTATTTTGAAAAAGTATATACTTCTTTAGAAAATGCAATAGAACCAATTATAGACAAAGCCCATGAAATTGCAAAAGAAGAGCTGGATATAATGCAAAAAATCAAAGATTTTTCACAGCTAGGTGATGATACAAAAAAAATACTCTTGACAGAAGATTTTATCAGAACTTGCTATTATGAACAATTAAGCGAGGCCATATTTCAGTTTAAAGGAAACAAAGATTTGCCTCCCGCGTCAGAAAGCTGGAAAAAAGAAACATTTGATGCCTTTCTTTCTGATGTGCAAGAAGCCTTTTCAGCATTGCAAACGCCTGTCAGAAAAGCATTTATGCAACTATTTTTAGGGCTTTTACCTCCTGCTTTTACAGTAGAACAAACCCTTTCTATGATATCTTCTGCAATAGAAAATGCCAGTACATTGGAACAAAAAATATTAATTGTAGATAAAATCGGTATGGTATTTTCTCAAAATGGCTTCCAATATATGACAGAAGATTCTGTACTACATCATCATGACCACCATGAACATCATCACTGCGATTGTGAGCATAACCATCATCACCATGATTGTGGGCATAACCATCATCATCATTGAAAGAAAGGAAGTATAAACACATGGATTTTATATTTAATCATTACAATTATAATGTATTAGATTTACAAAAAAGCATGGAATTTTATGAAACCGCATTAGGATTAAAGGAAATTCGAAGAAAAGAAGCAGAAGACGGCAGTTATATTCTTGTTTATTTAGGAGATGGCAAAACAGATTTTTCATTGGAATTGACATGGTTGCGAGATAGAAAAGAGCCTTATCAACTGGGGGAAAATGAATTTCATTTAGCATTTGTTACAGAAAACTTTGAACAAGCCTATCAAAAACATAAAAAAATGGGATGTATCTGTTTTGAAAATCCTCAAATGGGTATTTATTTTATTAATGACCCTGACAATTATTGGCTAGAAATTGTACCTGCAAAAAAATAAACCAAACCTTTTGGATTTAGTCAAAATCTCATATAAAAGCGATAGTTATTTTAGCTTATCAAAAAGTATCCACTCGCCTAGCGTTACAGAAAACTTTGAACAAGCCTATCAAAAACATAAAAAAATGGGATATATCTGTTTTGAAAATCCTCAAATGGGTATTTATTTTATTAATGATCCTGACAATTATTGGCTAGAAATTGTACCTGCAAAAAATAAACCAAACCTTTTGGATTTAGTCAAAATCTCACATAAAAGCGATAGTTATTTTAGCTTATCAAAAAGTATCCACTCGCCTAGCGGGTGGTTTTTCTTATGCTGGCACACTCCTGCGTTCTTGGTATGTGCATAAATGCATAAGTTTGTCAACTGCGCTTTCGTTACCTACTATTCTAAACAATTTTTTCTCATTTCAATATTAATTGCTTTTCCTATTTGTCTTCTTTTTATTGCTTTGCTATATATTTTGTAATTCTGTCTGCATTTTTCATGCTATATCAACATAGTAACCTTTTTACCGAAAATCCTCTGTTTCTGCATTGGTATTTCACTGGATTGCTCATATAGCATTGTGCTACTTTTTGCTTTCCAATATCCCATAAAACTTCATATGCTCATTTGGTACGATATCTCTATGTACATATGTATTTTTCCCTTTTCATTGGCACAATTTTCTCAATATCTCTCCTATTTATTTCCTTTTTTTCGTAATAAGGATATACATAGTTATCCCATATAAAGTGGAATTGCCAATATTATATTGTATTTACGCTAAAATATAAAAGAAAAAATCCCTAATTCTCATATATGGACCTTCTTTTCACTATTTTGATTCTGTTACGTTAAAATGATCTAGGCACCCTCCTTTATTGAAAGTACAATAAAATGAAAACAAAAATATTTTCTCTCAAAAAGGAGTTGTTACTAGCATAAATATAAAAAATAAAAATTACTTTTAAAGATTTTGCTATTTTCTGTTCCCATTGCTTTTCTCATTCTTTTTGGCGTTATAAAAAAGATGATTATGGCTGTCAAAAATATATTTATCGCAAATGTTACCATTGGTTTACTTGAAAGCTTAATAAAATAAAAACTTCCTACAAAGGCTATCCCAAATGCCCTATTTGTGACAGAAATACTTTTGCTTGGCACAAGTACGACTGTTATATTCCATTTTAATTGTCATTCTAAAAAATCCTGACATTCCATTAAAGTTCCTGTTGTTTATTTGCTTTTGTAAAAAGAAATTTTCTGCTTTTACCAAAGCTTCTTTTAAAAGATTTCGTTTTGCACAGAATCAGACGTTAGCTTTTATTTTTATACTGTTTTTATGGTTGTATTTTTAAAAATCTTTTCTGTACTTTTATTTTCATATTAAGTTAACAGAATCAACAATAGGATTCTGTTATGTCAAAGTGATATATACAACAACTCCTTTATTGAAAGTACAATAAAATGAAAACATTTTCTTCCAGAAAGGTGCCGTTACTATGCATAAATAAATTATTACTTTTAAAGATTTTTCTATCTTTTGTTCATTGCTTTTCTCATTCTTTTTGGCGTTATGAAAAAGACAAATGCGGATATCAAAAATATATTTGTCGCAAATGTTACCATTGGTTTACTTGAAAGCTTAATAAAATAAAAACTTCCTACAAAGGCTATCCCAAATGCCCTATTTGTGACAGAAATACTTTTGCTTGGCACAAGTACGACTATGATATTCCATTTTAATTGTAATACTAAAAAGTCTAGTCACGCGATTAAAAATCTTGTTGTTCATTTGCTTTTGCAAAAAGAAATTTTCTACTTTTACCAAAGCTTCTTTTAAAAAATTTCGTTTTGCAGATATTATTCTAGCTGTTCTTACGCTTTACTTTGAGGCTTATTTCTCTCTCAGACAGATACAAAGCTTATTGAACAGGCATATGTCTGTTTGTGTTTCTCACGTTTCTATTTATCGTTGTATTCGTTATTTTACTTCTTTTTTCAAAACCTTTTTCACTTTTTCTGCAAAAGGCTGATCTGCGTTCTGATAAATAGCATGCTGACGAAACTGATATTAAAATAAGAGGATAGCAACATTGGATATTATTGGATTCTGAAACAAGGGTTATGATTGCTTTTCGCTTGCCTATTGCAAAAGAGAGCATGCTCTTACTCTCTTTAAAAAGTCACGAAATGTTATGATTGCAGTTCCTCTTATCATTGTTACAAATTCATATTGTCAATATTCGTTGATATATTTTTCTCAAAGATACCACTGACTATGTTACCAGTTCCAAGATCTCATAATATTGTTTCCATTTTGTCACAGTGGGAAGCCTGCCATTGGCGGAGCAGATCCTCCAGTTGTTCCAGTAACTGATGAAGTATTGGTATTGATGCTTATCATATGCTGCTCATGCTTGTCTATCCAGAATCAAAACGTCATGTTTATGATTTCTTTCGTGATGATGTCACTAATAATATAATAGAATCTTTTCATAAAACTTTTAAAGCATGGTACAAAACCAAAAAAAAGACTTCACTGTTTTGAATCTGCTTTGGATATTATTTCTAATTTTTTGTTTTATTATCATTTTATCCATAGCCATCTTTCTTTGTTCGGACAAGCACCTGCTTCTGTTGCAGGCGTTACATGAAACAAAATACCGGTTTTTATTTTTAAAAATTTTTCAGGTGTTTGCTTTTATTTGTATACTCTTTTTTATCATTATATTTTGAAAAGTATTGTCTGTATTTTTATTTTCATATTAAGTTGACAGAACCACTATTTTTGCAGTTAACAGACCGTATTTTATCATAGTGAAAAGGAGTTTTCCTTCTACCTCAATGCCAAAAGATTTTTGATACAAAAAGCCGATGTTTGGACAATGAACTGAACCCAAAAAGTTAGACAATATTTTCAAATTAAAATTGTTCAAGAAGCCAGAAGGGCTTGTTGTCTGTAAATCGCGGGTGGCAAGCCCTTTAGCTTTGCTTTGATTCGTTGGTTATTGTAGTAA
>DVLQ01000204.1 GCA_018715395.1 Candidatus Coprocola pullicola
ATAAATTTCAATCAAAAAATATTTTAAAAAATGAATATTTATGGCATGATTGCAAAGAAGTGGTTTTGAAGGCTTTTAAAACAATGAAAAACTTTGAATATTTTATAAATAAAACAAGTATTATAACACAACAGCCAAATTATATTATAAATGAAATAAAAAATAGGCAACCGATAGACCAAAATGAATCTATAATAGAAAAAAAATTACCACAAAAAAATTTTTCTTTAGTTAATAGAAAAGAAAAGCCAGAAAAACCAACCATACATAAAAATATGGCAAAAGAAGATTTGTTGCAAAATCAGGCATTATATCAACAAATACAACAGATGATACAAAAAGAAATCCAGATATATTGTAAAGAACAAGTACAGGAAAGTGAAACGCTGTTACAAGGAAAAATAGATGCCTTACATAAACAACAAAAATATTGGCAAGAACAATTTCAAACAGATGCGATATACCAACAAATATATCAAAAATTAGAAAGAACATTACGTCATGAAAAAAGACAATGGGGAATTTAAAAAAGGAGGTGAATTATTTTGGAAGCCAATGCTTTAGAGTCCCTTTTAGAACAAGAAAGCGTGCCTCAAAAGGCTTATTTTTTATTAGAAGAAGATGCCGAAATAGAAGATATTTCTACAGGAAATATCATACAATGGAAAGCCAAAGATAAATTTGTGGTACAATTAAATCCTACTTCTTATAACATTAGAAAAAGCACGGAATTTCAGCCAAAAGGGAATTTTAATGGTCAATATACGGCAAATTATGGAGAATTTCAAAATAACTCACCAAAAACATTACATATGACATTGCTTTTTGACGCCTTTTTTGCGCTGGAACAAAAAAGTGGAGCAAAAACAACTTCTACATTATCTTTTCAAACAGAAAGTATTACCGGAGAAAGTAATACTATGACAGCAAAGCAGGAAAGCAGAGCCATTGATTTACAAAAAGTATATATTGAAAAAATATTGAGCTTAACAAATTGTGCAAAGAAAACTTCTCGTCCTCCTTTGGTTACATTTCAGTATGGTTCTGTATCTTTTACAGGATATATGGAATTTGTTGATGTGCAATATAAGCGTTTTGATAAAGAGGGAGAGCCTATTCGTGTAGAAGTAACACTGTCTATGAAAGAATGTAAAAAAGAATAGAGTGATTTTTTTTGGCAGAGATATTGAATTTAGAGAAATTGGCAGAAAAATATGAATATTTTATAAAACCCTTATATCAAATTATAATCAATGATACAGAATTGGAAGAAGAATTTTTAAATCAAGAAATGCGGGCAGAGATTACAGCAGGTTTTGAAGCAAGTTCATTACAATTTAAAGTTTGGAATGCTTTTGAAAAACAACCAGAACAGGAAGCCCTTTGTTGTAAAAAGAAAATATCTTCTTTATTAAAGCTTGGCAATATTGTCACAGCAAAAGTAGGCTATTTAGGCAAAGCCGATACATGTATATTTAAAGGATATATTGATGGCATTTATTTAGATTATGAAAAAAATGGAGAAATTGTTTATACAATAGAATGTTTGGATGCAAAGGGTATTATGATGAACAGTTTTCATTCTGAGGTAAAAAAAAGCATTAAAAAATACAGCTTAGCGGCAGAAGATGTATTAAAAAAATATACTATGTTGTTAAATTTAAACAGCAGTATGTTTTATAAAGGAGATAAAGAGGTTCTTGTACCCATTGAGCAGCATAATGAAAGTGATTATCATTTTGTAGTACGTATGGCAAAACAAATCGGCTGCGATTTTTATATTATAGCAGGAGAGGTTTTTTTTCAGCCTTTGCAAAAAAGAAATCAAAATACAGCCATACAATATCACATAAGGTCTTATTTAGATAATTTTACAATTTATGCTTCTATGAAAAATCGTGTCAATCATATAGTGGTTAGAAGCAATAATGAAAAAATACCGGATAAAGCTTTTCAAGCAAAAGCAACTTCTTATGAAAAAACTGCACAAAGCGGTACAGTTTCTGCCTCTTCTCTTTCCAATGTACTGACAGAAAGGGTAGCAAAAGTCATTACAGATGTTACAGTGACGTCAAATGAGGAGGCAAAACAAAAAGCAGAAGTACAAATGAATATAATGGCAAAAGATGTGGTTACAGGCAGTGTTCAAACACCCGGCATACCGGAACTACAGCCGGGAAAAGTATGCTCTTTGGAGGGATTTGGACAGCCTTTTGATAAGAAATATTATATTACAAAGGTAATACATACTATAAAGAAGGGAAATTTTAAAACCATTTGCGAAATAGAGGTGAATCAGTTTTGAGTATTGGTAAACTGCTTTCAGAACAGACAAAAGAATATCCCTTTGCACCGGCATTTGGATTAATGCCTGCTGTTGTGACAGATATTGATGATCCTGATAAATTGGGAAGAGTAAAAGTCAAGCTATTAAATAGAGATACTACGGAGTATGAAACTGATTTTATACGGGTGATGACTCCTATGACAGGGCAGCAGTGGGGAATGTTTTTTTTTCCGGAGGTAGGAGATGAAGTTTTGGTAGGGTTTAGTAATGGGGAAATGGCAAAGCCTTATGTATTGGGTATGCTATGGAACCAGAACAATAAACCGCCTGTGACAATAGAAAATAAAGAAAATATGATTAGAAAAATTAAAACAAAACATGGACATGAATTGATTTTTCAAGATAAACAGGAGGAAGACTTTATACAAATCAATACGCCGCAAAAGCTGGAAATCAAATTGGAAGATAAAAACCACATGATATACATAAAAGAAAAAAACGGAAAAAATATTATAAAAATTGATGGAAAAAATGGAATTGTAACAATCAATGCAGAAAAAAAAATTGATATTGCTTCCGGCAATTCTCGCATGACATTAGACGGCGAGGGAAATAAGGTAACCATTTCAAGTGGACAAGCTATTGAAATAAAAGCGACGCAAATTGTTTTAGATGCAAAAAGTACATTGGATTTAAAAGCAAGCGGTACTGTTACTGTAAAAGCAGATGGTCCGGCAAACATAAAAGGCGCTGTTGTGAAATTAAATTAAGAAAGAGGGCATTTTTTTGGAACAATGGAAAGGATGGCATTTTCCTTTGGAAGTGGACAGTTTGACAGGAAAAATAAAAACAACAACATTGGAAAATGATGTAAAACAATCCATACTGATATTACTCCATACACAAAGAGGAGAACGTTTAGGACATAGTACTTATGGAAGTCAGCTGCATCGATTTCTTTTTGAGCCTTTACAAAGCAGTTTGAAAAGAAGTATACAAAAAGAAGTGGAAAATACTATTAAAAAATGGGAAAAGAGAGTTTCTTCTGTTATAGTAGATATTTTTGAAAGTCAGCAACACCAAACGGTGCTAATTGTTCAAATACAATATTATATTACGCAAATACAACAATGGCAGACATTACAATATGCATTTGATTTAACAGAAAGTATATAAAGAGGGGATACTATGAAAGTGCCCATATTGGACAATAGAACAGAAAAGGAAATATATACACAAATGATAGCATTGGCAAAACAATATGTGCCGCAATGGAATACCCAAGGAGAAGATGACGTTGGCACACTGTTGTATCGGATTTTTGCACAACAGTTAGAAGATACTGTCAAACAATATAATAATTTGCCTTATAGAAATATGCTTTCTTTTTTTAATATGTTGGGTGCAGATACATTGCCTAGTATTGCGGCCACAGGCTATGCGACAGTTTATATGAATCCAGGACAATATAACGGAGTTTTTATAAAAAAAGGCACTAGATTGTTTTCTGAAAAAGAAGGAAAAGAAAGAGTATTGTATGAAACAGAAAATGGTTTTTTGGCGGTGCCAAATAGTATAGAAGCTATTTATTGTTGTACAGGAGATAAAAACTACATTGTATCTGCCTATGACACGAAAGAAAAGCAACAAAAAGAAATTGTACTATTTGATTTTAAAGAAGAAAAAAATTTACAACAGTATTGTATCCTTTTGTCCAGTCAAAATATTTTTTATGTTAGCGAGCAAGGAGAAATTGAAATTACCGTTTTTCATAATGAAAAACAGTATATGGCAAAAAAAGCGGCAAATGTTTTAGGAGATAAATCCATGGCAATATGGGAAGCATTGACCGAAGAAGGCTGGCAAACCATAGCTTCTGTAAAAACGATAGATACTTCTGTGTTGTTAAAAGCAGGATTTGAAATTCCTTTTTTATTAGAAAAACAAACACAACAACAAGGGCGTTGGTTACGATGCACTTTTTTGCAAAAAAGCGATACGCCTATTGCTATCACACAAATCCGTATTGCTTCTATGTGTAAGTGCTTGGAGAGTTCTGCTTTACAATATAATGATTTAGCTATATCAGAAGAAAAAGGGCTTCCGTTTGGAGAAAAATTTAGTGTTTATGACGCCTTTTACATAAACTGCCAAGAAGCCTTCTGTAAAAAAAATGCTGATATTACAATAGATATTACGGTTTCTCATAGAGAAGTGGTTTATGAAACACCAGAGATACAAAAACCTATGAAATGGAAAAGCATATTACCGGAAACAGCAGTACAGCCGCCAAAAAAATTACCTATTACAGTGCAAGAAGTGGTATGGGAATATTGGAATGGCATAGGTTGGAGTCCTTTGTATACAAATAGAAAGTATAGTGATTTTTTTGCAGGAGAAGAAGAAAAAAGAGAGCAAATAGTTTTTCGTTGTCCTTCTGATATAGAAGAAATGATTGTCGGAGCAAAAAAAGGCTATTGGATACGAGCAAGGATATTACAAATAAGCAATCTTTTTACACAACATCATTACTATAATATACCTGTATTGGAACAGCTTACCATATCTTATAAAGACATTAATCCAAAAGCATTGCCTGATATATTTTTGATCAAAAAAGATATGGAAAATACTTTCATAAATCAAACACAACAATGTGAAGTGATATTATTGCCGGAAAAAGAAATGGGACCGCCTGCCTGTTATTTTTCTTTGGCAGAACAAATGAAAGGCGGTCCTATACAAATATTTTTTCAAAATGCTAAGGGCAATGCAGCCAAAAGACCGGCTATCAAATGGGAGTATTTTGGAGAACAAAATGGAAAAGAAAAGTGGATTAGTTTGCAACTTTTAGATGAAACAAAGTTTTTTTCTCAAAGTGGTTTAATTACCTATATCATACAATTTCCCATGAAAAAAAAGAAACTGTTTCAAAAAAACAGTTTTTGGCTGCGTGCAGTTAATACAGATGGCGCTTATGAAAAAGAAGAAATAGAAAGACCTTTTTTATCAGGTATTTATTTTAATACAGTCAAAATTATACAGCAAGAAACTATGCCGGAGATGTATTTTCATATATTTGCCGAACAACAGCATAAAAAGTGTACGTTGCTTTTGGGAAATATTACAAAGTTAGAGGTGTGGGTAAAAGAAAAACAAGAAGATATTTTTTCTCAGCAGCAATGGGTAAAATGGCAGGAAACAGACAGCTTTTTGCATTGTAATGAAACAAGTAGAGTTTATCTATTAGACAGAAAAAAAGGAGAAGTCCTTTTTGGAGATGGTAAAAATGGGAAAATTCCTTCTTCTGCACAAGAAGCTACAATACGCATAAATTATAGTGTTTGCCAAGGGGAAGAAGGAAATTGTCTGATAGGAGAGTTGACAGATTTTGCAGACGCCGTTCCTTTTGTAGATTATATTACTAATCACAATGCTATTTCAGGAGGATGCGATATAGAAAAGACATCTCAGGCTCTTGCAAGGTGTAAAAATATATTAAAAATGCAGCAAAGAGCTATTTCCATAGAGGATTATGAACTGATTTGTAAACAAGAAAACAGAAATGTGATGCAAGTAAAAGCATTGCCCAATACGAATAAAGAGGGCAAAGTGGAAATAGGACATTTTACACTGGCAGTACTTCCAAGAGAGATTGGAAAAGGAGAAGGCTTTTTTGCACAAATGAGGAGCCAACTAAGAAAAGTGCTTTTACAAAAAGCGCCTATTGCCATAGCAAGTCGCATTGATATCATACAAGCAAAATATATTGCTTACTGCATTAAGGTAGAAGTTGTGATAGATTACTATGAAGCTTATCAAAATGTATATACTATGATAGAAAGGAAATTATCAGAATATCTCAATCCGATTACAGGCAATTTTGATGGAAAGGGCTTTGTAATAGGAGATTTACCTACAACCATTAAAATACGCAATCTACTCAAAACAATAGAACATATTCGGCAAATTGTTGTATTGCATATCAATTATTATGATGTCATCAATGAAAATTGGGAAGAAATTTCTTGGGAAGAAGTAAAGCAATGCGCTTATGCAGTGCCTATGAATGGAGTCCATGAAATTTATATTGATGCAGTGCAATAAAGGGGGATAAACAATGCTTCCAATTCCAAATCTAAATGAAAAAAATAAAGAAATGTTATTTGAAGAAGCCTTGCAAAAACTAAAAATATATGGTAAGCAAATATGGACAGATTTTGACATTCATGATCCGGGTATTACAATTTTGGAGGCACTTTGCTATTTAAAGGAAAAACAACAGCAGTCTATGGAGAAGATAGATAATAAAACATTATTGCAACTGGCAAAATTATTGTATTTGAACAGACAAGGTCCTCAGCCGGCAAAAACACTTGTAGAAATAAAAGTAGAAAAAAATATTTTTTTACCCAAAAGAACAAAATTTTTGGCAGGCAACTATATTTATGAAAATGACCAAAGAACGTTTTTACAAAATAACAATATAATAGGATTTGGCATAGGAGAGCATTTTTTATATTGGGAAGAAACACAAAAAAATGTTACGTTATTTGAAGATGAAAAAGAATTGCTTTTTTATTTTGAAAAGCCGCTTGTACAAAATCAAATCATTTCCATTTATATTACACTGCAAAATCAAAATAGAAATATTATAACAGATAAAGAAGATTTTTTGCCTCTTTCATCATTGGAGTGGGAATATTATGGAGAAGAAAAGGGCGAAGTAAAATGGCATCCTATTGAAATAATAAAAGACACAACAGAAGGTTTTTTGTTTTCCGGCTTTGTATTTTTTCAGTTTCACGGAATTTCAAAAAAGTGGAAAAATGGATTTCCATTGCGTATACGTGTCAAAAAATATGGTTATGAAATACCTCCTGTATTACAATCTGCACAAATAAATGTGTTAGAATTATTTCAAAAAGAAACAAAGGTTAGTACCATTTCATTTACCAAAAAAGAATTTTTACAAAACAAAATGATATTTGACCACTATTTGGCTTTTGAGCAGTGTTTTATATTATTGTTTCGTACAGAGCAGGGATTTATTGATACAAAAGAAAGCGATATCGTATTTTTAGTAAAAGAGTTAAAAGAAAATATGTTATTTCAGCTAGGAACTTCTCATAGAGAAAAATTGAAAGAAGCATTTGCCTTTTTGAAAGAAGGGGAAATTGTATTTAAACTAATTTGTTTTGAAAAACAATATTTTGAAAACGCTTATCAAAGTGCAGACAAAGGTACTGCAAATCAAAAGCTTTTTTTTCATATAGAAGAAAAAGACTGTATAGAAGAGTATTTTTCTATATTTGTAAAAAGCAGAGATAAAACAGGGATTTATTGGAAACAATGGGAAAGAGTACCTTTTTTAGAAGAAAGAGATAAAAAACAACAATGTTATACATTGGAAGAAAATATGGTAACTTTTGGAGATAACATGCATGGTAAGGTACCTTCCCGCATTGCTAAAAATGTTTTGGTAAATTCTTTGGAGGTAACTTGTGGAGAGAAGGGTTGTGTACAAAAAGGCGTTATAGAATTTTTACAAAAACCGGAATTATTTGATACGAATATGAAAGTAATACAGTTTAGACAAGCTGTGGGAGGAAAGAAAGCAGAAAATTTACAACAGCTTTCACAACGTATGGAAATGGTCATTGCAGAAAATGACAAAAGAGCAGTGACAGCGGAAGAATATCAAAAAATGGTACTTTCTTGCCAAGGACTTTGTGTTAAAAAAGCTACTATATTGCCATTATATCGTCCCTACATGAAACAAAATAAAATAGCAGAAAATACTCTAACCATTGTAGTAGAACCTCCATTGCAGCCAAAAAAGAAACAAATTCTTACTTCTTATTTAGAAAATATACAAAGACAACTGCAGAAAAGAAAGCTGTTGACAACACAAATTTTTGTTATGCTTCCAGAATATATCCCTTTAGATATTTATGGAGATTTTGTAGTACAATATACTGTATTTTCTGTAACAGAAGCCATTGAAAGCACTCTGGAGGATTATTTGGAACAACTGCAAAAAAAAGAAAATGGTAATATGTTATATTATGGAGATTTTTTTGCAGTGTTGGAGGGGCTGGAGTATATGAAAGAGATTTCTTATTTAAAATTAGAATTGGCAGGTTGTAAGAACAATTCTTTCGGAGATAGCTCCATACCCCCTTATGGTAGAGTTTATTTGAGAAATTGCTATTTAAATATCATATATCAATAAAAAAGGACGAATTTTTTATGGAAAAAGGAAGTTATTTTATATTTGATGAAGAACTATGGGAAGAAGGCGGTTGCTTTGACTGTAGGATTGAACAAGACGCTCTATCTATACTGGGAGAAGAAAAGGGAAAAAGAGGAGTCTATCTCTGCTGTTGCTTAGACAGCAAAGAAAAAGAAACCATATGGCATAGAATGCAGATACGGTATAAAAAAACAGGACAAGGCAGCATAGCAATCTCCTATTTTGCTACAGATGATTTAGAACTTACAATCGACACAAACAAAATAAATTTGTATTCTTTTGCAAAAGAGAAAAATTTTTCATTACAGCAAAAGCTGTATCTACTGGAGTCTTTTTGGCAGGAAACAGTAAAATCTCCGGAAGATATACTGCTTTTTCAAGCAAAAGGACAATATTTTTATTTTAAAATAGAGCTGCTGGCTTATGAGGGCTGTGAGATTCAAATCAATCATTTACGTATTGATTTTCCCAGAAAAAGCATTACATCATATCTGCCTGCTTTTTATGACAGCGATCATAAAAGCAATGATTTTTTAAAAAGATTTCTGTCGGTTTTTCATACAATGCTTTTTGATTTACAAGAAAACATAGAAAAGGTTTCAAAATGTTTTATGCCTTCTGTGGCGTCGGAGCCTTTTCTTCATTGGCTGGGAGAATATATGTCAGTATCAGAAAGTATTTTTTGGAAAGAGGAAATTGCCAGAATGTTTTTAGAAAACAGTTTTTTGTTTTATCAAACTAAAGGAACAAAGCAATGTATTTTTAATTTAGTAAAATTGTATACAGGAGAAAGCCCTTTTATCATTGAAAATTACGAAATATTGGAAAATTGTCTGCATAAACCATGGGAAAAGGAATATACAGCACTCTATGGAAAAGATATTTATACATATTTTATATTTGTAGAAGAACAATATTTGTCAGACTATAGACAGTATGAGGAGTTAAAAAAGCTTTTGGAAGCATTTCAGCCGGCACATACCATAGGAGAATTGATTGTGCTAAGACCATATATTGTGTTTGGTCAACATTGCTATATGGGTATTAATAGCTGTTTGTTGAGCAGTACGGCATTGGAGTTGTATGATGCCTCAACAATACCTTTTCAAACAACATTATTGGAGTAAGGGGAGGAGTTTTGATGGAACACAGAAAATATTATCCTTTTGTGAGAAACAATTATTTTTATGGAAAGCTGCTTTCTGTGAGAGATTTTCAAGAAGAACAGAAATATTATAATGATAAAAGAAGACTTTCTCATTTTTTTACAACAGGTGCCGGAGTAGTAAGCGGTATGAACATAGTGTTGTTAGATGAAAAGACGATTTCATTGGAACAAGGTTTTGCATTGGATTATACAGGAAGAGAAATTATTGTAGAAGAAGCTGTAACAAAAAAAATCAGTACTATAGAAGGCTTTGATGATATTGGAGATACCAAAACGGCTTATATTTGTATTGCTTATCAAGAAAAAGAAGAAGAATTGATACATGCTATGACAGGAAAATTGGCAGGAAAAAATAAGTATTATAATCGTATCAAAGAAAGCTATAAGTTATTTTTAACACAAGAGGCAGAAAATACACAATATTTAACCCAAAGTCATTTGATTGAAAAACAAACTGTACTGTATCAAGAACAAGGATTATCCATTACACAGATAACACCGCGGTATGTGCCGGAAAAACAATGCGCTATAATACAGTTTATCATAGAAAAAGAAGATTTGCCCAAAACAATTTCTTTTTCTTGTCGCATACGTTGTAACGGTTTTCAAACAGAAGAGTATGACGATGCGATATCCGTTTATTTTCAGGAAAATACTATTACAGCAAATCAAAAGACAATATTAAATTATACTGTAATCGCTCAAAAAGAAGTTCATTTTATGGAAGGATTTACACTAGAAGAAGGCGCTGTCACAATAGAAAATGAAACCTATCCTTTGAAAAACAGAACAACTCCTTGTGAAATAGGAAAAATTTCATTGCTAGAATATGTTACAAAAAAACAAATGACAAAACATTTTGAAGATATTGTAAATATAGGCGGAGAAAATAAATTATATTTAGCAAAAATAACATGGATTAAGCAAGGAGAGCAATATTCTGTAGAATCTATCGAAAATATGCCTTTTCAGCAATATGTTTTGAGTAATACTATATTGGCAGAGTTATTGAAACAAAAACAACAGATTATTCCTCAGAAAAAACAACATCACAAAGAAAAAATAACTTTGCCACAGCAAAGTCTTCCTCAGCCGCAAACAGCAAGTGGAACAGAAATTATAGAAACAGATTTTTATTCTAAAAAGAAATCTTATTTTAGTGAAGAAATTGCTCATGGGCTTGGCTCCGGGGATGTGATGATACAGACTGCACTGGAGGATATCATTGACCAAAGAGATTTTTTTAATATGAGAAAAAATGTATTTGGTTCAAGCAGTGTTTTTGTAGATTCACCCTTTCAAACAGAACTGCCAACAGTAGAAATAGGCGTGCTTTCCTATCCGGATAGAGGAACATTTCGTATAGGGGTACAGTTTAAAGAAGATGCTCATGTTACTACCGTAAAGGTAAAATGGTGGGCATTGAAAAAAGAAAGTAAACCACAAAGCACTTTTGCAGAAGTAGGAGGCGTAACATTAGCCATAGAGCCAAATACAGTGGCATTAAAACCTAGAGAAAAATATAAATTTGAAGTTGTATTTGAGGGAACAGATAGCAGAGAATGCAAATGGAAAGTATTGGAAGAAGATGGTGGAAAAATAGATAGCAATGGTGTTTATGAAGCGCCAAGCAAAGAAGGCGTTTATGAAATTTCTGTAGAAAGTATCAAATATCCGAACAAAAAAGCAACGGCGTTTGTTGTAGTGAAGGAAAGCTAAAAAACTAGGGGGGAGTCCATGTGGCGGATACCATACTTTCAAAAAAATATACTATACATCATGTGCTTAAAAGTAATCAGTATATGAATATTTTTGTGGGTGAAACAAAAGAAGAGTTTCCGCAAAAGGTACTGCTTAATCAGTGGACAGAAAAAACACTGATTCAAGAACATTTAAGCACAATTTTAGATATAAAAGAAAGAGGCTGTGATGATTTTTTAGAATGTTTTACAGAAGAAGGAACATTGTATACAGTTTTTGGTTATCAAGAAGGCAGAAATCTATTACAATATGTTCAGACGGAAAAATTAGCATTGCCTTATAGAGTAGTGCTGTTACAAAATGTGTTAGAGGCATTTTTGCAATATCGGCATTATTCTGATATGCTGCAATTTTGTATGCTGCAATATCATAATATTGTGATACAAAATCATACTATTTTTTTCAATTATCAGTTGCTATTATTGCCGGAAGAAAAAGAAATTAGTTGTTTTGCAGCATTAGAACAAACCATGCAAATACTTTTTACAACAGCAGAACGCAAAAGCATGCCTAAATTACAAATTGTAGCAGACAAATGTCAAAAAAGGCTGTATACCTCTTTAGGAGAAATGATAAAAGAACTTCAAGAGACTTCCGGCGCAGTGGAAAAAGAAAAGAATATACAAGCTTATATTGTACAAAAGAAAAAAGATTTTAGAAAAAGAATGGTTAGTATGTTTTCTATTGTAATAATAATAAGTGCTTTTTATATGGCTTATAACGCTTATAAAAAAAATACAGAAGATACATTTTTATATACAACATTAGAAAGTATGGGAACAGTCTCTATTGTATCTGAGCAGCAAAGCCATAGAGAACAAACGGATACCTTTGTAGAG
>DVLQ01000205.1 GCA_018715395.1 Candidatus Coprocola pullicola
AGCTTTAACAGTCGCTTTATAACGTTTTTGTCGTAGTAGTGTCGTAGTAGCTAAAATAAAAGCCTTCTATCTTTCCTAAAACGGCTTGATAAAAGGCTTTTTCCCTATCTTTATTTTTGACATTAAATGATTTTCTATCTTCTCTTTTTTACAATATAATATCATTATCTCCAATTATATTTGTTTGCCAAATCTATCACTGTATCATAAATCGCCTGTGCGGCTTTATCTTGGTTTGTCTCATTTGAAATTTTCAAGGCGTCGCCGGGATTAGAGAGAAACACTGTTTCTACAATCACAGCAGGCACTGTAGTAGAATTTAATACAATCAGATTTTTTTGATGTTGTGTATCATACTTTAGTCCTCTGTTATTGGTTTGCAATGCCGCTATCATTTTTTGGAGTATTTCCGTTGCTACAATCTGGCTTGTAAGCTTGCCCTGCACATCGTTAGCATGGGTAATAAAGAGCACTTCCGTGCCATTTGGCGTTGGATTTGGCGCGGCAGAATTCATATGTATTGAAATAAATACATCTGCCATATCATTTGCCATATTTGCCCTATCTCTGTTTTCCGGTCTAGTATCGTCTGTTCTTGTGAGATATGTTTTCACTTTATCTGTTTGTTGCAGCAATGCATATGCTTTATTAACAATAGCAAGGTTAATATCTTTTTCATTGAGTCCGTTTCCGCTTGTACCAGGGTCATTTCCTCCATGTCCTGCATCCAGCAAAAGTACTCTGTCATAAACTTCTTTTGGATTTTTAATATTAATATAATAGTTGTTTGTATCTTCTGTAATGGTATAAGCACGGATTTTGGTTTGGTCAAATCTAAATGCCGTCTTTCCTGATTCTGTAGCTACTGTTACAGAAGGCACGCCGTCATAATCCAACTTCATAGTGCCATAGCCATATACGCTTGTAAAATCTCCGGGCAGTTCAATTTTATAATGATTTTGCAAATAATTATCTGTATGTACCACAGCATTAATGTCAAAAGGAGTAACTTTTTTTAATACCAACGCCTTTTTTGAGGCATCATAGGAAAGATTGTCTAATGTAGATTTTTTCACTGTAACGACAATGCTGTTTCCGCTTTGGTTTATTTCATATTCTGCCGTATCCTTTACTTCCAGCACCACACGAGGCGTTTTTTGTTCATACATACTGGTACGAATGGCTGTAATTTGACTCAATCCTTCTGTAGAAAATGTTTCTTGCAAATTTGATGTAGCATAAGCAATGTCAATGACAATTCTTTTTGGAGAAGAAAGCGTGCTTACATTTGCTGCCAAAGGCGCATTTGCATTGATTTGAACAGTATCTGTGGTACCGTTGTTTGTCACGGTCATACTTTGTACAATACTTTCAGAAAAAGCTACCACAAGACTTTTTTTATCAGCACTTTGAGAAAGCTGATATTTTACAGGAGCCTTCAAATCCAGTACAACTCTTGTCACAGCCACGCCGTCTACATCATGCTGGGCCGAACGCACCGCTGAAACAAAGGGACTTGTTGTAACAGTAATATTGTCACTGGATAAATTTTTTTGTGCATAATAAATATCTAATACAATACGTGTATCATCTACATATACATTTTCATATTTTGCAATTTCTCCTGAGGCAGTCACTGTAAATACCTGCTGATTGTTATTTCCTGTGGGCACACTAATGCCCGTTACGGAAATATTTTGTGTTGGCACAACACCTGTGTCTTGTGAAGTATTGGTGTTTGTATTATTGTTTGTATTGGTATTGGCGTTTGTATTTGCATTTGCATTGGTATTAGTGTCTGTATTAGTATTAGTGTTGGTATCTGTATTGTCTGTTTCAGGCTCTAATATTGGTGTATTTTCCGTTTCGTCAATACTAACCACTCTCGTACTGTCGTCCCAACCAACCTCACAGCCCAAAGCCTCCGAAACTGCTCTGACAGGGATTAGCGTTCTGTCATTTATAATTTTTGCGGGTACGTCCATTGTAAAAGCAGCACCATTTTTTGTACCAGTGTTATGATCTATTTGCAGTACCACAATGTCGCTATCTTTTTTTACATAAACCTCTTTTGTATCTGCATTCCAAGTTACTTCTGCTCCCATTGTTTCAAATACTGCTCTTGCCGGCACCATTGTTCTATCATTGAGTACAATGGGAGGCATATCTTCTACCTCCATGGTCTGTCCATTGATTTGAATGGTAATTTCTTCTGCCTGATAAGAATGGGATTTTCCATCATAATATAAATTCATATTTACCATATCAGCATATGCTGTCGTATTTCCAAAAAGCATTGCGCAAATAACCGCAGCAGAGAAAAACCTTTTACAACTTTTTTTCATGTTATTACCCTCCTGTTATTTTTCTATTGACTAGTATAACAAAAAAGAAATAATTTGTAACAAAAAAACGAAATATGAAATAAAATTGTAACAAAATAAAATTTTTTCTACTTTTATCCACAAAATCCTCCACCTATCGGCTACTTTTTGCTATACAGACATAGTCCTTTGTTTCTTATTTATGCCTAAATGCATACGCTGTTGTTTGCTACCCTTTCCAACTCCAATGTCATCTGTTTTCCTAATTCATTTTCTTTTCATTGATTCGTTATATATTATCGTTTTCCTGCTGTATCATAGCCTTTACACCCAAATTTTTTATTTCTATATTTGCATTTTAACTCACAAAATTATTCCTACCACATCATACTGCTTTTCCTCTTAAAACTTAATACACTTATATTAGGCAATATTTCTATAGGCATATGTACATAACCCGGATATGTTTCCGGATTTGGTATATTGACTCCTTTCCGCTTACAATGCTTTTTTCAATATTGCTCTTATGGTTTTCCTAAAACCTTTTGTGCTATATTTCCGAGCAAACACTGTGTGATATTGGCAATTTTATTTTATATGACATAAACTATATTACTTCTTTATGAATCTTCTTTTTACTATTTTTGATTCTGTTAGATTAAAATGATATAAGCAACGGCTATTTATTGAAAATGCCATAAAATTAAAACAAAAATATCTTCTTTTCAAAAGGAGCCGTTATCATGCATAAATATTAATTTTAAAGATTTTTATTCTCATTATTTTTCTCATTGCTCTATCATTATGGGAAATATAATTTTCCTTGATACAAGTCAGTCTGCTTGAAATCCTAATAAAATAAAAACTTCTAGCCTATCTGAAATGTCCCCTTGCGGCAGAAATACTTTTGCTTGATACAAGTCAGTCTGCTTGAAAGCCTAATAAAATAAAAACTTCTAGCCTATCTGAAGTGTTCGCTTGTGGCAGAAATACTTTTGCTTGATACAAGTCAGTTTGTTTGAAACCCTAATAAAATAAAAACTTCTAGCCTATCTGAAATGCCCACTTGTGGCAGAAATACTTTTGCTTTCCATAAATACAACTCTTCTATTGATTTTAAATATTATTCTAAAAAGTCCAGTCGCTCTATTAAAGTACCTATGATCAATATTAACTTTTGCAAAAAGAAGTTTCCTGCTTTTACCAGAACTTAAAAGATTTTGTTTTATATTGAATATGATTTGATATGCTCTTACACTTTATTTTGCAGCTTTCTACTTTCTCAGACAGATACAAATATGATTTGTAAAACCATTGGTTTGAGTTTTTCACACTTGTATGTATAGTTGGATTGGTCATTTTGCTCCTTTTTTCAGAACCGATGGTATTTTTAAAAATTTTTTTCTGCATTTTTATTTTCATGTTAAGTTAACAGAACGACTATTTTTTGCAATGAGTAGACTCGCTGAAAAAGAATTTTTACTTCTATCTCAACGTGGGAAGGCTTTTTCAGATTACGCATCTAATATATGGTTTTCTTTATACAAAAAAACCTATAGCATTTCTTATCTATAGGCTTTTTTGGATTATCTCCATGTATAGTTGTCCGCTAACTCTATGATACTGTCATAAATTGCCTCGGCTACCTTTTGTTGATACTGTTGATCTGAAATCTTTTTGGCGTCTCCCGGATTGGATAAAAAAAGTGTTTCTATTATCACAGCCGGCACTGTTGTTCTATTTAATACAATCAAATTTTTCTGTTCCTCTGTATCATATTTTAACCCCCTATTATTAGTTCCCAATGCATTTACCACATTTTTCAACACCACTGTTGCCACTGTCTGACTGGTCAATTTTCCCGCCACATCGGTTTCATGGGTAATAAATAATGCTTCTGTACCATTTGGTGTTGGGTTAGGACTTGCAGAATTCATATGAATGGAAAGAAATACGTCTGCTATATCATTTGCCATTTCTGCTCTTGCCGTATTTTCGGGATAGGTATCGTCTATTCTTGTAACATATACTTTCACCTTGTCTGTTTGTTGCAATTTTTCATATGCTTTTTGCAGTATAGATAAATTCAAATCCTTTTCTTTTAATCCATTGCCATTTGTTCCCGGATCCATTCCTCCATGTCCTGCATCCAGCACAAGCACTTTGTCATAAACCTCTTTTGGATTTTTAATATGAATGTAATAATCATTTGCCTCTTCTGTCACAGTATAAGCACGAACATTGTTTTGTGTAAATGTAATGGCTGTTTTGCCTTGCTGTTGACTGAATGTAACGGAAGATACTTCTGTATTTGGCAGATTCATTGTACCGCTGCCATAAATGCTGCTGTAATCTCCCGGTAATACTATTTGATATTTTCCATGTAAATAGTCGTCTGTATGTTCTGCATTTTCAATAGAAAA
>DVLQ01000206.1 GCA_018715395.1 Candidatus Coprocola pullicola
ATATATGTTGTTTTATTTATGCAGAAACATCTCCGTTTCCATTTACAGATGTTTTTTTGTTTAATCCTAAACCGGCAATGATTGCTAAAACAGCAACTAATACACAAGTACCTCCAACTGTGACAAATAAGATATTCCAGTTACCGCCGGCAATAGCAGCGCCAAAGAAAATTGCCTGTATAGATGCGCCCATGTATGCCGCCCAGTCTAATATACCTGTTGCAGTTCCTGCAAATACACGTCCGCCGATATCAGCTGCAAATGCCCACAAAACGCCATGTATTCCATAAACAAAAAATCCTGCAACAAACAAAAGAATACTTGCACCCACTCCGGGTCCTACCTGTGGGAAGAAAAATACAGTAGCGCCCGCTCCAATTGCACAGATAATGACAGCTGGCAATCTGTTTGTTGGACAAAACTTATCTGTTATGGTAGAAACGCTCAATGTACCAAATGCCATACCAAGTGGTAATAATACAGTACCTAAAATACCGGCCTCCACATCTACATGAAATACTTCATTGTAGTAAGTAGGAATCCATGTTAGAAGACCATATCTGCAAAGACTTGCTCCGGCAGCAATCAAAAGCCAAATATCAAATCTCCACATTTTAAATAAATGAATATAAGGATATAATTTTCCTTTTTCTTTTAATACTTCTTGTAACTCTGCTTCTTGTTTTGCTTTTTCTTTGTCTTCTTCTTCATATTCTTTCAATCCGATATCACTGGGTTTTTCTTTTACTAAAAGACCATAAACAACAACAAGAATAACAACCATAATAATTGGGAATATAAATGCTGCTCTCCAGCCCATGTTAGGTGCGATTACAAAAGAAATTGCTACGGCAAACCAACAGGCAACCTGACCGAATCCTGAAAAAGCATCGGCAAAACCATTGGCAAAACCTCTTCTTTTACCAGGCCACCATCTTGTCAATAAAGCAATGCCGGGAGACCATGCCATAGATTGGAAGTATCCGTTAAATCCCCATAATATAGCAATGATAATCAAAGAAGATTGAAAACTAATTAAAACGTTAGCCGTTGCAGATAAGAGTACTGCTGCAATAACAAAGCGATTGACACCAAAAACTTCTCCCAAACGTCCGTTAAATAAATGCCCTATACCATATGTCCAAAAGAAGATTGCAGACAAAATACCTAAATCTGCTGTCGTCCAGCTTGTTTGTTCTACCATATATGGAATAGCAAGCCCTAAATTCAATCTGCCGCAATATAAAAAACAGTAAAGAATAGAAAAACAAAGAAGTACTTTCCAAGCATTTGCATTAAACTTTTTGTATTCTTCTCTGGTATAGCCTAATGTTTTTGCCTCAAAATCCAACCGTTCTTGTTTATTCATATTTTCCCACTTCCTTTCGCATACTACATAATGTCTACCCCCGTTTTATTTAAATATAATCTTTTGAGTATGATAAAAAGCAGAAACACCTTGAACCCATGTTTGTTCAAAGTGTTTCCGCAACATCGATCCTGTGACAGAATCAGTTTAAATTTTTTAATTAGATAGTTTCGATAAGACCTTGTCCTGGTCTTTCGCCTCTTCTCAATCTTGGTTCAATTTGTCCAAAGATAATTTCTGGAACATAAGATACGTCTGGTACCAAGAAGTCTGGTTTAGAAGCTGCTAATTCATCGTATGTATTGGATCCAGAAGCATACAGACCAATTGTCCATGCGCCGGCATTGTTACCACATTTCATACCAGCTGCTGTATCGTCGATTTTAACAACTGATTCAACTGGAATAGGTTTTTGTGTTAATTTCCAAGCAGATAACATACAGTCAAATACCATGAAAGGAGCAGGTCTGCCGGGAACTTTTTCAGCATTTGTTACAACATCGAATTTCAAACCATATTTGTCTTCCAAAACTTTATTCAATGCCAAAGAGTCTTCTTCATAGTAACCTGTGTCACAACCAACAAGGATACCAGCTTTTCTTAATTCAGCAATACATTCCAGAGCGCCTGGGATAGGTTTTGCCAGATCTTCGTCAACAATATATTTGCTCATCAAAGGTCTGAAAGCTGCCAATACATCGTCAAAGTCTTTTTCATTCCAGTCTCTGCCATATTTTTCACGCCATTGAGAGCTGATTTCTGGAAGGTCAAGTAACATTCTCAGGTGAGTTGGTTTGAAGTTACCCATAGGTTTTCTGATTGTAGCCCAGTCACATTCGATACCGAATTGTTGTAATGCTTCATAGAAAGGAACTACAGGAGCTTTACATCCTCTTAAGTCGTCCAATGCCCATCTGTTTCTTAAATCGCAAGGACCATCACAGAAAGTACCTGCTGTGTCAAGAACTGCTAATTCAATTTTACCTGTGTATCTTCTGTTGTACATAATAATCTGCCTCCTTTTATTTGGTTGAGTAATTTAAGTTTTGTTGTTTAACTTGTAGTCATTATATAATAGTATTTTAAAGTTGAAATAAAGCTAATCTATAGTTTTATTAAAGTTATTTTAAAGATTTATTAAAGTTGATTATGCTTTTTATACAAAAAAAGACCTAAAAAGGTCTTTTTTTAATTATTTTTGTCTTTTTTAATTGTTTGATATTTTTTAGTTGCTAATAAAATAAATAAGCATTACTCCATTTCAATTTCTATATTTGTATCTTTTTCACTGGCGATAATGGCTAATCCAACAATGGCAAAACAAATCAGTTCCATCAATACAAATATAGAAAACCAGCTTTGCCATTGATGCAGTATATTTCTGAATAGAAATTCCTGTAAAAAAGTACCTAAATAAGCAAATCCATTTAATACCCCGGCGATTGTCGCACTATATATTCGCCCTCCTCTATCCATAGTATAAATCCAGATAATGCCGTTGATTCCAAACAGAAAAAATCCTGTAAAAAAAACCCCTATTAAGACAATACGTATAGAAGGCATCATGGGAAAGATAACAATCAATGTGCCGCAAAGAGCAGCGCAAAGTATGACAACAATGCCCTTGTTTCTGCTAAACTTGGTACCTGCAATATAGGTCATAATCAATGTGCCAAATGCCATGCCTAAAGGTAATATAATGTTTGAAAAACGTTCGTCTAAAATGGGAATAAAGTCAATAGCTGAATAGTACCTTGGAATCCATTCCAATAGCCCATAACGACAAATGCTCGATAAAAATGCAATGCCGCACCAACACCACATTTTTTTTCCTTTGAAAAAAAATTTCCAAGGACTTTTTTTCTTTAATTTAATCTGTTCATAAAGATATTTTTCTCTGCCTGAAATAATTTCGTTGTCTTCATGGTAATGAGCAAATCCTGCTTTTTGAGGATTATTGGCGGCAATTAAAAAGAAAAAAAACAATATAACACATATAATTAAAATAAAGGAATAGTTTTTTTGTATGACTTCTCTATCATTTGATGTGAGCATAACCATTCCTGGTAAAAAAAATGCGGGAATGTGAGCAAGACCGGAAAAAAAGTTTATAATACCTCCACTAATAGGTCTTTGAGAGCTTTTCCACCACATTGTAATAAGAAGTATGCCGTTTACCCATATCATAGACTGGAAAAGACCATTGATAATAGAAAGAAAAATAAGATGTTTCCACGAATGTATAAAAACCAGCGAAATATTGGTTAAAAAGGATATTCCTGTTCCTAATAATATCAAACCAATGGGACGTTGCAGCATATCTGCCCATCTGCCCATAAAAAAACTGCCTATAGCATAGGATAATATAACGGCACTGTAAACGTATATTTCAATATCTTTTGTTACTCCTAGTGATTGCGAAATAGCTTCTATATGATATAGTATGGCAAACCTTCCATAATATACAGTAATATAAACAATACCAAAAAGTAAAAAGGTGATCCATTTTTGAATTTCATATTGTTGGTGTTGTAATTGTTTCTCATTCATATTATTTCCTCAATCAATCTTTTTTTATTATCTTTTATTTCTTATGAAAG
>DVLQ01000207.1 GCA_018715395.1 Candidatus Coprocola pullicola
ATGTTTTTTTGAAGGAGTTGCTAAATTCGATAACCTTTCATCAGATACTCATTTCATTTAATTCTTTGAAAAGTAGACGAAAGTATAAATAGTTGGTTTCGTCGGCATAAATGACTTAAAATTGGTTATTTTTCTGGTCGAAAATAAATTCCGATTATAGATTATATTTGGGAAATGAAGCGTTTCCCAAGCCTTTTCACCATATTTGTAAATATGGTTTCTCTACACTTTAAAGAAGGATATGATATGTTTTTTTATAAAAGTTTTTTAAAAAGAGAAGGAACTATAGTTGTTTTTAGAAATTTTTGTATTATAATAAATGTGTAATTTGTAAAATAGAAACAGGAGGAAAGACATATGGCAGTTTGGAAAGAAGTAACGCCGGAAACATTACAGCAGGCAAATGCTTTTGAATTGATTGGAAAAGATTGGATGCTTATTACGGCTCAAAAGCAAGACGCCCTTAATACCATGACAGCCTCATGGGGCGGTTTAGGCGTAATGTGGGGTAAAAATGTAGCGTATGTTGTGATTCGCCCACAACGTTATACCAAAGAATTTGTAGATGCCTCAGAAACATTTTCATTGACATTTTTTGAAGAAGGATTTAGAGAAAAGCTTTCCTATTTAGGAACGGTTTCCGGAAGAGATGAGGATAAAATAAAAAAATCTGCTCTTACTGTTGTAAAAGAAGAAACTGCTCCTTATTTTCAAGAAGGCAAATTGGTATTATTTTGTAAAAAGCTGTATACTCAACAGATCAATCCGGAAAATTTTTTAGATAAACATTTAGAGCAAAAATGGTATCCTCAAAAAGACTATCATACATTATATATTGCAGAAATTATAAAAGCTTTGCAAAAACAATAATTATGCAACAAAAAAGTAGTCCCCAAAAAGAACTACTTTTTTTGTTGTGTAGAGATAAAGTGGTTTAAAAAAATGTCATTTTAACGAACTGGATATTGTCCTGAACCGGTTTCTAATTCGGTGATATTTCCAAAACCGTCGATTTCAATGCTGTACCATTTGTCACCATTTATAATTTTATAGCTATATTCGTTCCAAAGAACCTCATTACTGATTTCTTCAGAAACAATTTCACCGCCGTTTGATTTTTTTAAAGCAATGTCTTGTGCTTCAAAGCTGTCAATTTTTAAACTCATAATCAATATAAGAGCAACAATACCAATAACAACAACCACTCCTATAATGATGCCGATGATTTTTTTGATAGACATATTTTTCATAGTTTATGGTTTCCTCCCTTATTTTTTATTTATTTTTAATATAGCAACAAAATATTAAACAAATATTAAAATAAACTACAGACTAACAATTTTTATATTTTTTCAATAAAAAAGGCGCGATGCACCTTTTTTTGTAAAATCTAACATATTTTAGCATATATAATAGCATGAAAATTTGTTGCATCAGGCAACAAAAACCACATTTTTAATTTCCAAAAAAACAATATCCATAAGGCAACTTGAAAACAAAATGCTAAAACAAATATGATGTAAAAATACCACTTTTTTGTTTTATGATGAAATACCTTCATAGCAATCAAACCGCCTATACTTCCGCCCAAAAGCGCTAATATAAATAAATAAGCCTCCGGCAGACGCCATTTTTGTTTTTTGGCACAGTATTTATCATATCCCATTGCAAAAAATAATATGATGTTGAGCAAAAAAGTATATATCAATAATAGCTTTGTAGGCAAAGACATATTATTTCACCACATTTCTCCAATCCAAATCCCCTCTGTCAAGGGCAAGCAAAAGAATTTCGGCAGTGGCTAAATTGCTTGCTAAAGGAATATTGTGCATATCACAAAGACGCATGATAGAATTAATATCAGGCTCATAGTTTTTTTGTGTAACCGGATCGCGAAGAAAAATTACCATATCAATGTCATTGTTTGCAACCTGAGCCCCCAACTGTTGTTCGCCTCCCAAAGGACCCGCCAGATATTTGTGTACAGAAAGGTTTGCTGTTTCTTCCACCAAGCGACCTGTGGTACCGGTGGCGTAAAGTTCATGCTTGCAAAGTATGTGCCGATAAGCAATACAAAGATTTTCCATTAGTTTTTTCTTATTATCATGTGCAATCAAAGCAATATTCATAATTTAAACCCCCTCAAAAAGTGATTTTGACCATTTCATACCAATATTTAAAACCAAACCTATAGCAGTCATATTTGTCCACATAGAACTACCGCCATAGCTTACAAAGGGCAAGGACATACCTGTATTTGGCATAATACCCGTTGCAACGCCTACATTGACAAATGTTTGAAAAGCAATCATACCGGCTACGCCTGTTACAATAAGTTGACTAAATAAATCTCTTGTGGATACTGCTATTAATATACAACGAAATATAATAAAAATCAATAATAACAGTACAATGCTACATCCTATAAAACCAAATTCCTCTCCAATGACAGAAAATATAAAATCATTGTGAGGCTCGGGTAGATAGCTTAATTGATTTAATGTGCCTTGGTAAAGCCCTTTTCCGTTTAGTTGCCCAGAGCCGATGGCATTGATGGCTTTTTCTGTTTGATAGTAAGAGTCCATATCACGGCTGGGGTCGACAAAAGCCAGTATTCTGGTAAATTGATGTGGTTTTAATATTTTATCCATTAAGAGGGGTGTTTCTCTTGCAACGTCCCATAATATAAAAGCAATAAAAGGGATTACCACAGCTAAAACAGCCTGTATAATTTTAAAGCTAAGACCGGCAATAAACAGTTCTATGCATAATATTGCAAGCAATACAAGACTAGCAGAAAGGGAAGGCTGTTTTTGTATGAGTATAACAGGAATCAATACTGTGATACAAACCAATAAAAGGGTAGGCATATGGTTGATTTTTTCTTGCTTGATAGAAAGAAACTTTGCTAAAAAAAATATCATAATCAGTTTTGCAAATTCAGAAGGCTGCAAGCTGACAGGACCTATGGAAATCCAACGAGTCGCGCCATTGATATTTTCTCCCAAAAGTAATACTGCCAAAAGCATCAGTATATTGATGATATAAATAAAAATATAAAATTGTGAAAAAAAAGTATAATCAATCACAGAAGCTACCAGCATTAAAATTATTCCAATGGCAAACCATACCATTTGTTTATAAAAATTACTAGGGTCTTCTCCTAGATTGATGTGTGTTGCGCTGCCAATGCAAATAATACCAAATATACACAAAATGCAGATTGCGCCAATGAGCCAGAAATCTAAATTAGAAAGCTGTTTTTTTGCAATCATATTTCATAAAACCTCCTACCCCTTTACAAAAGGATTTGTATACCGTCTTTGTCAAACAAGGACAGACCGAAGGATTGATTCGGTCTGTAAAAAATCGCAATAAAAATTTGTTTTAAAATATAAAAATCAACATTGTAAAAACAAAATTTAATCTTGATTTACTTTACGCATACTTTTGATAGGAATATTTGCATAAAGAACAGGTACGGTGCCTGTTTTGTCATCAGACTGTGTTTGTGTAATTTGAATATCCAGTTCTTCTTCATCAATTTCCATGTAGTTGGATATAACTTTGATAATATCTGTTTTAAGCATTTCTAGTACTTGAGAAGAGCAGTTGACACGGTCATGAACCAATACAAGCTTGAGTCTGTCTTTTGCTACATTTTTTGATGCTGTGTTATCCTTTTTTTTAAAGAAACTAAAAAAATCCATTGAAAATCACATCCTTTATTTAAGCGCGACGAAATATGTTTTTAAAAAATTTATCAAAAAAGCCCTCGTCTTTTTCAAAAGACATAATAGGAACATCTTCTCCCTGTATTCTTTTGACAATGTTGCGATAGGCTTGTCCTGCAAAGGATTCTGTATCCGTTACAGCAGGCTCGCCTTTATTTGTGGCCACAACAATGCTTTCATCATCCGGTACAACGCCTAGGATGTCTATAGCAAGGATTTCTGTCACATCATCAATACTCATCATATCGCCGCGTTTTACCATATCTACACGAAGTCTGTTTAATATCAGCGCCGGGTCGTTTAAACCACTGGCTTCCAAAAGACCAATGATTCTGTCGGCATCTCTTACAGCAGATACTTCCGGCGTTGTTACAACAATGGCTCTGTCCGCGCCGGCAATGGCATTTTTAAAGCCTTGTTCGATACCTGCCGGGCAGTCAATAATAATATAATCAAATTCTTCTTCTTTTAGGCTGTCGCAAAGCTTTTGCATCTGTTCAGGAGAAACGGCGTCCTTGTCCCTTGTTTGAGCAGCAGGCAACAAAAATAAACCATTGTACCGTTTGTCTTTAATCAAAGCCTGTTTTAGGCGGCAGTTGCCTTCTACAACATCTACTAAGTCATAAACAATGCGGTTTTCCAAACCCATTACAACATCTAAATTTCTCAAACCAATATCTGCGTCCACAAGTACAACTTTTTTACCAGTCAGCGCCAGACCGCAGCCGATGTTTGCACTGGTAGTTGTTTTGCCTACACCGCCTTTTCCGCTTGTTATTACGATAACTTCACTCATGTATTGTTCCCCCTAGTTCTGGAATTGACTTCTTCCGCTTTTTCTTTTGCGGTTATGTTACTATCATTTTTTTTCTAAAATACAATATATATTTATATATTAACAAAAGTATTCCGATTTTGCACCCTTTTTTTTTAGCAAATTTTGATTTACAGCGACAAATAGATTTCATCAAAAAACAGGAAACATGTTTTATTACCAATAAAATACTTTTTATTGAGAGGGGTTTCCTCCGGCTTCACAAAAGACGAATTATTTTTTTAGTATATTTTTGATATACTGCAAACGGGAAAGATGATTTTTTTGCATACTTTCTTTCAAAAATAGAGATAGAAAGTGACGTTTGTTTTCATGAAGCCTTGCTCTTCAAGCAAGAGGCATAACGTAGATTTGCCCCTCCTCCACATAAGCAAATTCCGGAGGTTTTGGTCCCTTTTTGTTTTCTTCAGGGAATCTTGTGATAATATCTGCAATGCGAAGTTGCACAGGTATCATATAAAGAGCAGATATAAAGGCTTCTTTCATACCTTTGCAGCCGGCATGGGCAATTCCCTTTAATTGCCCCAGTACAATGATATTTCCGGAGGCTTTTATTTCTCCTCCTGGATTTACATCTCCTATGACAACCACACTGCCATCAAAATACAGACATTGTCCAGAACGTACAGAGCCTTTGTGGTATTTTGTAATATAATGCTGTTTTATATCTTCTGGCAAAATAATCCCTTCTGGAATCAGTTGTGAAGTATCAGCTTTTTGTCCATCTCGAATAAATGTAATGGTCATTGTTGTTTTTTCTGAAAGAATGTTTAAAAGAATTTGTTCTTCTTCTTCAGAAAGCTCTCTGCCTTGAAAAGCAATAGAGGTTTTGACGCCTTCAAAAAATTTGGAAGATTCTACCACTTTTTTTTCAAAAAGCATTTTTAATTCTGAAAAAGGAATTGTTTTTTCCAATAAAATATTAATGCCATTTTTTGTGCCCTTAAATATGACATGATTTTCTTGATTCATATACTTTTCCTCCCTAAAAATCATTCTGCCAGTATATTTTCCATATAATGATTTTCCGGCTGATAATTTAAACCCATATAATCTCTTATAATCTCTCTTGCAATAACAGCAGAAGGGGAACCGGAAATTTCACCATAAGGAAGTAGTACTGTGATAGCAATTTGTGGGTCGTCATATGGCGCAAAGCAGACAAACCAGCTATGAGAGCTTCTGGATTTATCTTCTTCTGCCGTACCGGATTTTGCGGCTATTTCAATGGGAAAATCTCTGAAGATGTTGCGCAAAGTTCCTCTTGTGCCGGATGTTACCAAGTTCATTCCTTTATATACTACCTCCAGATTTTCCGGTTGCAGCTCCAGTATATTTTCAATTTCTTCTTCTACCTGTTCTGCTGTAGAACCGTCTGGATTTGTCAGTTTAGATACCATATGCATTTTATATCTTGTACCACCGTTTGCTAATGTAGCAATGTATTTTGTCATATGAATAGGGGCATAGTTATTGACAGACTGCCCGATAAATGCACGGATAGAGTCGCCATCTGTCCAGCGTGTTTGAGATTGCGTTGCTTCTGGATTGATGGTTTTGATAGAACGTTCTTTGTGCGCCGGGGTCGCCATCATAGGGGAGCTTTCGCCAATTTCCACTCCTGTATTGTCGTTTAAGCCAAAAGCGGCCATGTATTCGTTTAATGTGGTAATACATTGTTCTGTAGTGCCTTCTTCGGCATTGCCCATACGATAAGCAGTTTCGTAGAAAAAATAATTGCAAGAAACTGCCAAAGCCGTCGCTACATCAATAGCGCCATGAGTACCGCCGCTGCTGCCGTAAATCCAGCATTTTGCATAGGGTCTGCCGGCTTTTGTGTAGGAACCTAAATCTCTTATAAGGGTATTTGGCGTAATCACGCCTGTTTCCAAACCTGCCAATGCCGGAATCATTTTAAAAGTAGAGCCGGGCGCTTTTCTTTCTGTTAAAGGTCTGTTTACAAGAGGGGTTGTACTTTCACGATGTAATAAATCAATGTAGTAGCTGTTATCAAAGTTATTTGTCAGTCTGTTAGTGTCATAAGAAGGATATGTCACACTTGCAAGTACTTCTCCCGAATCAACACGAGAAATTACAACAGAGCCTGTGCAAGGGTCTAAGTTGGTATCCCCCGGAGTCAGTTCTCCGGAGTCCAATTTGTCATTGACAACTTGCAAAGCAGAGATAGCGCCGCTTTGTATGCCTGCCAAATAAGCTTCATCGGCTGAAAATTTTCCTTGCTCGATTAGTACAAGTACAAGTTGTTTTGGTGTAATTTCTCCTGTGCCAATGGCAGAAATCAAAGTTTGCTGTGCAAATTCTCTGGTTTTTTGTTCATCTGTCAATTCAAATTCCGGATTTTGTTCTAGTATTTTTTGATATAATACATATTGTTCTCCTTCTGTGGAGTTGCAGATTTTGTCTATGGAAATGCCGTTGTCAGTAATCATACGGCTAAAGAGTTCTTGCAAAGAAGTTTCTGCTGTATTTAATTTTCTTTTGATTACATCACGCAGTGTGCCTTCCAATATGTCATAGGCAGACTTTTGCAGACGGCTGTCTAATGTTAAAAAGACGTCTTGACCAGGAATAGGCTCTTGGGATTGTATGGTGCTCATACGTCTTCCCATATTATCTACTTCTACTACCATTTTTCCGTCTTTTCCATTAAGCTGTCTTTCATAAATGGATTCGATACCGGATTGCCCTACAATATCTGTCATAGTATACACCGGATTGCCTTCTTCATCCACATCATCTTTGTAGATAGCATAGTTTCTGTCTGTCATTTTTCTGGTATAACCGATGATATGAGCAAAATATTTTCCCATAGGATAGTTTCTTAAAGAGTCAGTTCCTACAATGATACAAGGAAAAATATCGTTTACTTCTTCTACATTTGCCAGTGTTTTGGTACTGACGTCCAATGCTACAGTAACAGGCTGGTATTGATAAAAACGGTTTAAATACATGGCATAGCGTATACCAATGACTTTTCTAACCATATCTTCAGGCAATTCCTGAGGAATGGAAAAATAGTCTTGTAGATAATTAATGGTTTCAGAGGCGTCGTACGCCTTTTCTTCTTCTGTGGTCATATAAACGCTTTCTTTCCAAGAAAGCTCTTTACTTTTGTTTTCATCAAACAAAAAGCTGTAAGGCTGTTGTTGGGTAATAGGCAAATCGTCTACTAATGTTTCATTATTTTCTTGCAATATCTTTAATAAAGAAAGCGCCATCAAATTTGTATCATTTACAGAAATATAAAACGATATGGCACTTCTTTTTTCTTCTTCTGAAAAGTTTTGCGGTATTTCTAATTGCTGTGCAAAATACTCCAGAACCTCAAAAGCAGAAGCCTCCATCATTTCTCCGGAAAGCCCGGCTTGTTCTTTCCATTGTTGTTCTTGTTTTTGTGTTTCAAACGTAAAGGTATAGGGCTGTGTTTTAGTAATAGGCAGTTTATCGGTCAAAGTTAGATTGGATTGTTTGATATAATTGATAAAATCCATTACTAGTTTTGTTTTCTGACCCGATAAATCCAATGAAATACTGCCGTCAATTTGAATGGAATAAGCTACCTGATTTACTGCAAGAGGACGACCGTAGCGGTCATAAATTTCACCACGAGAAGCGGGCAAATTGACATTTCTTAATACGCTTGTTGTCAGTTTTTGGTCATATTCTTCACCATGTATAATTTGCAAATAAAATAAACGCAGTATTAATATAATAAAAAGTACTACAATACCAAAAAGCAGTATGAAAATTCTGCTTTTAGAAAATTCTTGAAATTTTTCTTGAAATCTGTTCATAAACATCCTCCGTGAAAAGGGGAAGCCTTAAAATAGTCTGTATTTGTATTTTTCTTTTAGCTCCAGCCATTCATTTGTTCCAAATAAAATACGATATAGTGGAATAGTAAAAATGCAGGAATAAACTGTTTCAGGCAGCAGCGTATTTCCTAAGATATACAAAAAGTTTAACTGTCCACGGAAAAGAAACCCCGTAATATAAATAATTGTTTCATAGCTAAAAACAGCAATGGCGCACAGCATCATGGGCAAAATATAATTTTCTCTGTAAAAATTGTGGTTGCCCCGACCGAACAGATAGCCTGTGATGGTGTTTAATAAGGCGAAATAGCCTATAGATACGCCAAAGAAAATATCCTGCAATATTCCTGTAAAAAAGCCTACAATAGCGCCTTCTACACTGCCTCTTAAAAGGGCGTAGGACACAACCAATATAATGGTGGTATTGGGTATAACCCCTCTGATTTCAATGTAGTGCAATATAGTAGACTGTATGAAAAAGTTGATAATAATAAACAAAGCAGTAATCAATACTCTCACTGTTGCGCCTCCTGTGCGGGTTTATCCACCATATCTCCAATGATTAAAACGGTATCCAGATGTTTAAAATCAACATAAGGTTCAATGATAGCATATTTTGTCAAGCCATTGGCGTCTGTTTTGATTTCTTTGACTTTGCCTATGGTAATGCCCGAAGGGTATACGTCGCTTAAATGAGATGTTACAATTTCATCTCCTTCTATAATTTCTGCTTCTGCATCAATGTATTCCATGCGGCAAAGACCGCTGTTCATAAGAGAATATTCTCCTTTGACAACGCCTAAATCTCCTGTGCGCACACTCATTGCCGGCACAGAGCTGCGGCTGTCTAATATGGATTGCGCCTTGGAATAAGTCGCTCCGCTTTCTGTAATTTTGCCAACAAGACCATTGGGAGAAGTAAGCACCATATTTGCATTGATTCCATCATTTTTTCCTTTGTCTATCAAAAAAACATCATACCAGTTTCCGGGATCTTTTGCAATAATTTTTGAACCTGTTGTTTCATATTCTGCATATTTTTGAGATATTTTTAATAATTCTGATAATCTTTTATTTTCTGTGTCGTATCGTTTTAAACGCTTATTTTCTTCTTTCAGTAATGCAATTTGTTCTTTTAACTGTTCATTTTCTTCTGCAAGAGTGTCGTGATTGCTAATCCAGTCAATTTTACTGCCAAACCAATTTCCGATATCGCTTGTTAATTCTTGTACCGGCGTAATGACAAAGCCAAGGGCATTTTCTATAAATGTTGCATTTGTTTTTTTACCATAAGTAAATAATATGCATATAAGTAATATGGCTGTTACAATCAGTATAATTTGTTTTTTGTGTGCTTCAAAAAATTCCACAATTTACGCTCCTATACTCTTTTTTAAAATCTGATTTTTCTTGGTGAAATTAACACTGATTTTAATGTATCAATATGCTCTAAAACAAGCCCTGTTCCTATAGCAACACAATGTAAAGGCTCATTGCCAATGTGTACAGGCATTCCTGTTTCATCAGAAATCAAATAGTCTAATCCTCTTAATAAAGCGCCTCCGCCGGTTAATGTAATGCCGCTTTGCATCACATCTGCGGCAAGTTCGGGAGGAGTGGCTTCTAATGTTTGTTTAATGGTATCAATGATAGAATAAACAGGCTCATGAAGTGCTTCCATAATTTCTGTAGAAGTGACAACGACAGTTTTTGGCAGTCCGGAAAGCAGGTCGCGTCCACGTACATTTATTTCTTTGACGTCTTCAGTAGGATAGACGCAGCCAATGTTAATTTTAATTTCTTCTGCAGTTCTGTCGCCAATGGCAAGGTTAAATTCTTTTTTAATATAATTTACAATATAATTATCCAGTTCATCTCCGGCAATGCGTAAAGAAGTGCTTGTGACAATTCCTCCAAGGGATATGACGGCTACTTCGCTGGTACCCCCGCCAATGTCTACAATCATATTTCCTGTAGGTTCCTCCACAGGAAGACCGGCGCCAATGGAAGCTGCCATAGGTTCTTCAATCAAATAGGTATCTTTGTCTTTTGCTCCGGCAGAAATAGCCGCCTCTAATACGGCTCTTTTTTCTACTTCTGTAACGCCGGAAGGCACACAAACAACAACCCTTGGCTTGGGACCAAACATAGAACGAGGGCAGGCTTTGTTGATAAAGTATTTTAACATTGCTTGGGTGGTGTCAAAGTCGGCAATCACGCCGTCTTTCATAGGACGAATAGCCACAATGTTTCCAGGCGTTCTGCCAATCATATCCTTTGCCTCATTTCCAACTGCCAGCACTTCTCTTGTTTGTAGATTGATTGCAACAACAGAAGGCTCGTTGACAACAATTCCTTTTCCCGGCATATATACAAGGGTGTTTGCAGTGCCTAAGTCAATTCCCATATCTTTTGAAAACATAAATTTGCTTCTCCTCTCATTTGTATGAATATTATTTTTAGTATTTGCATTTTTGCCAAAAATAAGCAAAAAAGTAATAGAATATTTTGATTCTTTTAGCGTATAATTATCCATTTATACTAAAACAGAGAAAATCAGGCTTTATATGTAATCATACCGCTTTTTGCTCTGTATTTCAACAAAAAATATCAGTATTTATAAAAGAGGTTTTTTATCAGACAAACAAAAGCAAAAAGACGGCTGCAAACAAATGTCAGCCGTCTTATATCTTATGTATTATGATTCAATCCAGAAATCCACCACATCAATATTGTGTTTGAACAAGGATTTGTTCAAAAGACGCAGAGGCAGACCGGCTACTGTGTAGTAATCACCATAGATATTGTTAATCAAAAGAGCTCCTTTTCCACTAATAGAATATCCTCCGGAATGAGTGTAGGGTTCTTCTATGTTGGTATAAGCATCAATGATTTTTGCAGAAAGATTGTGCATATAAACGTCAGCTCCATCTACATAGCTATCCAATTCATAAGAACCATCTGCATGATGATAAATGATAGTTAAACCGGTGTATACTGTGTGTTTACGTCCTTGTAAATGATTGAGCATGGCAACAGCTTCTTCTTTGTTTTTAGGACGATGTAATATTTTGCCTAGGTCAGTTACAACAGTATCCACTCCTAATATAATGGCTTCTCCTTCTACTTTGTCTAAAACAGCTTTGGCTTTTGTAGCAGAAATAGATTTGACCCATTCATAAGGAGAGTAGTCATTGTCAATTTTTACTTCCTTTTCTTGAATTTGACAGTCTATTTCTTCAAAAGGAATACCTAATTGTTCTAACAAACTGCATCTTGAAAAATTGTCTGTTGCTAAAATAAGTTTTTTTGCCATGGTTTGCACCTCTTTAAGGATTTATAAGTCAGTTTTATGATACAATAACATTATATCATATTTTTTACAAATGCGATAATAATTTATAAAAAAAATGTAAAGAAATAAAAATTGAGAATACAAAAAGACCAACAGGTGAGTTGGTCTTTTTTGTATTTTATTCACTTTTTGTTTGTTCTTGTTTTGATTCTTCAGTTTTAGCTTCTTCTTGCTTTGCCTCCGCTTTAGCAGGAGCCGGCTTTTTGCCTGTGATTACTCCTTTTGGACATTTGTTAGCGCAAATACCGCAGGCTTTACACTTATCATAGTCAATAACAGCTAAGTTATCAACTACGTGAATTGCATCAAAAGGACAATTCTTTTCACAGATTTTACAAGCAATACAGCCGGCAGAACAAACTGCCATAACGCCTTTTCCATTATCTTTGGAAGAACATTCTACTTTTACTTTTTTCTTAGCAGGTAATAACTCTATAATGTGTTTTGGGCAGGTAGAAACACACTTGCCGCAGGAAACACATTTATCTTTGTCAACCACTGCAACGCCGTCAATAATTTCAATAGCGCCAAATCCACAGGCTTTTTTGCAGCTGCCTAAACCAAGACAGCCATATGTGCAGCTTTTTGAACCGCCGCCGGCTAATTGCATTGCCATAACGCAGTCGTCTAAACCAAAGTAAGTATATTTTTCTTTTGCAACGCCACAAGTGCCTTTACATTTTACAAATGCCGCCGTTGGCTCGCTAGTGCTTGCTTCAATTCCCATAATAGCGCCGATTTTTTCAGCAACAGCCGCACCGCCTACAGGGCAGGCATTGACAGGAGCCGTACCGGCAACAATTGCAGAGGCACAACCACTGCAGCCTGGAAAACCACAACCACCACAGTTTGCACCGGGAAGGGCTTCCAAAACTTCTCCCAATTTTGGGTCTTCTTCTACAGCAAATAGTTTACCTGCATAACCAAGGCCTGCGCCAAGAACAACGCCCAAGCCGCCAATGCTTAGCATGGGATATACGATATTCATAATCTCCATTTTTGTCACACTCCTTGTTTAAAGTTTGATTAAGCCTTGGAATCCCAAAAAGGCAATGGACATAATACCGGCTGTCACAAGAGCCATAGGGAAACCATCAAATGCTTTTGGCGTATCGTTAAATTCGATTCTTTCACGAATTCCGGCAAACAGTATGATTGCCAATGCAAAACCGGCGGAACTGCCAATACCGTTTAATACGGATTCAATAAAGTTGTAATTTTTTTGCATATTTAAAACTGCTACGCCAAGTACGGCACAGTTTGTAGTAATCAAAGGCAAAAATACACCAAGCGCCTGATAGAGAGATGGAGATGATTTTTTTAAGAACATTTCTACAAACTGCACCAATGCCGCAATTACCAATATAAACGCTATGTTGTAGAGATATTCAATACCAAGTGGTACCAATATAAAATTATATACAAGATAGGTAGCGGCACAGGCAAGCGTAATAACAAATATTACGGCTACGCCCATACCGGTAGCAGTTTCTACTCTTTTGGAAACGCCAAGGAAAGGGCAGATGCCTAAAAACTGTGACAAAACATAGTTGTTTACAAAAATACCGGCTAATACCAATAATACTAGATCGCTCATTTATTTACCCCTCCTTATGCTTTATTTTTGTTTTTATTTTTAAAATGGTTTAGTAATGCCATTAAACAACCTAGTGTAAAGAAAGCTCCGGGAGCCATTACGAAAAGCAATGTTTTAGGGAAGGCATCCGGCAATACAGTTACGTTAAAAAGTGTGCCAGATCCGATAAATTCACGTACCAAACCGATTACGGCAAGAGCGATTGTAAATCCAAGACCGTTACCAATACCATCGCACATGGAATCAATAGCGGAGTTTTTAGACGCATACGCTTCAGCTCTACCAAGAATGATACAGTTAACAACAATCAAAGGAATATAAAGACCCAATGATGCGTTTAAAGAAGGCAGATACGCCTGCAGTAAAAACTGTATGATTGTAACAAATGTTGCAATCACAACGATAAAGCATGGAATTCTGACCTTATCCGGTATTACTTTTCTTAAAAGAGATATAAATAAGTTGGAACAAATTAAAACAGCCGCTGTAGAAAGACCCATACCGATACCATTGATAGCCGAACTGGTAACAGCAAGTGTAGGACACATACCGATAACCTGTACGAAGGTTGGGTTTTCATCAAATATACCGTTTTTAATTATTTTAATTGGATTACCCATTAGTTAGCACCTCCGTTTGCTTCTACCCATTTTACTGCTTCGTCTGCACCGTTTGAAACAGCTCTGGATGTAATGGTAGAACTTGTGATGGCAACGATTTGACCACCGTCTTTTTCTACTTTAATATCGCCTTCTTTTCCGACAAATTGTTCATAAAAGGAAGGATCTGTTGCCAAAGCTCCAAGACCTGGGGTTTCAGAGTGAGATAATACTCTAAGACCTGTGATAACGCCGTCAACATCTACGCCTACCATAGTAGACACCGCGCCGCTAAACCCACTGGGAGCTGTTGTTAAAACATAGCCGAAAGTTTCACCGTCTTTTGTAGCTTTTGCAACCTTTTGTATGGTGCCTTCTATTGTATCTCCGGCAGCAACGTCTAAAATAGTTTCAAATTCGATACCTTCTTCCGGCATAACTGCCGCCATAGCTTCAGATTCTGTTTTTGCAGTCTGTGCGGCGATGGCTTCTTTTGTGGTTTCAGAAACGACGCCCAAAAGCATTGCCGCAACGGCTGTAATGATTAATAGCACAACTGCTGGTTTTATAATTTCATTCATGCTTTTTTCACCTCCGGCGCACCAAAGATTTTTGGTTCTGTGAAGCGGTCAATCAAAGGAACGCAAAGGTTCATAATCAGTATGGAATAGGAAACTCCTTCTGGATAACCGCCAAAAATACGAATCAGTGTTGTCAGTAAGCCGCAGCCCAATGCCATGATAATCTGTCCTTTTGGCGTGACAGGAGAAGAGGCATAGTCTGTTGCCATAAAGAAAGCGCCAAGCATTAAGCCGCCTACCAATATTTCATAATGAGGCAGTCTGACGCCGTTTCTGCCGATAGCAGCTGTTAATATAAATACAGTTACTATGTATATTACAGGTATTCTCCAGCTGATAACGCGTCTTGCAATCAAATAAATACCGCCGATAATTAAGGCGATGGCGCTGGTTTCACCAATACAACCGCCTACTGTACCAATAAAAGCATTCATCATATCTGTATTTGTAACAGAGGTAATCGTGCCGGCTTTTAACAATGCAAGAGGCGTTGCGACGGTCACAGCGTCCACTGCTTGAGAAGCAGAAGAGGCAGTATCTATCATAGCATGACCAGCAGCGGGCCATGTTGTCATAGCTGTCGGATAAGAAGCTAATAAAAACGCTCTAGCTGCCAATGCAGGATTGATAAAGTTTTGACCTAAGCCGCCAAAAAGCTGTTTTGCAATGATAATAGCAAATGCAGAACCGACAATAGGCATCCAATAAGGCGCGCCGGAAGGCAGGTTCATTGCTAAAAGCAAACCGGTTACTGCCGCACTTAAATCTGTAATTGTTACAGGTTTTTTCATCAATTTTTGATATAAAAATTCAAAAAACATTGCAGAAGCAATAGAAATAACCATAATGACCAATGCATTTAATCCAAATACATAAATACCCATCAATGCTGCAGGAGTCAGTGCGATTAATACATCGCGCATAATGCCCTGAATAGAGTCCTTGGAGCGGACATGAGGGGTACCTGATACTATAAATTTATCCATTTTCATTTATCCCCCTTTATTCGTTTTTTGCTTTTGCCGCTTCAGCTTCAGCTCTTGCTTTTGCCGCCGCCGCCGCTTTTTTGCCGGCTTCAATTTTCTTTGTTGCACGAATAGACTGTGCCAACTGACGTTTTGCAGGGCATTCATAAGAACAACTGCCACATTCAATACAATCAAGACCGTGATGTTTTACAAAATTTTCACCATCGCCGCGAATTGCAAATTGGTTGAGCATAAATGGCATCAATCCCATAGGACAGTGGTCAACGCATTTTGCACAGCGAATACAATTTCTCTCCGGTGGAATAAACGCTTCCTCTGCTGTAAAACAAAGAAGTCCTGAGGATGTTTTTACAGTTGCTACATCAAGAGTATATAGAGTAGGTCCCATCATAGGACCGCCGGCAATGAGTTTTGCGGGAGGGTTTTCTTCTTTAAATCCTCCAATGGCGTCTATAATATCTCTAAATGTCATACCGATTCTAATTTTGTAATTACCAGGATTTTTGACTGCGCCGCCTGTAACGGTTACAATTCTTCTCATCAAAGGTCTGCCTCTAAAAAGAGCTCTTTCGATAGCCACAACAGTATCAACGTTGTCTACAATGCAGCCGGCGCTTGCAGGCAAGGCTCCAGATTTTACTTCTCTTTTTGTAATAGAATAAATCAAGTGCTTTTCAGAGCCTTGTGGGAATTTTGTAACAAGAGGTTGTACTGTAATGTTTGAAATGCCTTCGCAGGCTTTTGTCATGGCTTCAATGGCTTTTGGCTTATTCATTTCAATACCGATGACGCCTTTTGCATTTGGATGTAGTTTTAACATTACTTGTAATCCTCTGACTACTCTTTCGGATTCTTCCAGCATAATGCGGTAGTCGCAAGTTAAATATGGCTCGCATTCTGCGGCGTTAATTAATATGTAGTCAATAGGTTGATCCTTTGGCGGATTGAGTTTTACATGGGTTGGAAAACCTGCGCCTCCTAAGCCGACTACACCCGCGTCTTTGATGCAGGCAAGGATTTCTTCATTACTCATTTTGGTATAGTCATGAGCTTGATTGAGTCCTTCTATTTCTACCATTTTTGCATCGTTTTTGATGACGATAGATTTTACCATGTTGCCGCCGGGAACAAGCATAGGACGAATGTCTACTACTTCACCGGAAATACTGGAGAAAATAGGAGAAGACATAAAAGCAGGTGATTCTGCAATTTTTTGTCCTACTTTGACATAATCGCCCACAGCAACCAATGGCTCGCAAGGAGCTCCTATGTGTTGTGACATAGGGAAAAACAATTCTGAATTTTCTTTTGGAAGTATCACCTTAATAGGCTGTTCAGCAGAAAGCGCTTTGCCATCTGGCGGATGAACTCCACGTTTAAACGTTAAAGCTTGCATAGTATCCCCCTCTGTTTTAATAGATTTTTGGTCGGGTTTGACCAGTAGAATAATGCAATTTTTTCATACAAGTGCATCAAATCGACAGAATTTATTTTAATACAAAACAGAATACTTCTCAATAACTTTTTATGAAAAAATAACTTTTTTCACAAAAACACAGCCTTTTCGAATGACCTGAAAGCAGTATCAAAACGAAAACGCTTGTTGATAGAATTTTGCTGATAGAATGGATAAAAACAATTAATTTTTATTATTGAAAATAATTCCTAATGTTTCTGTCAAAAATATTTGATATGCAAATTGTATGTCTAGTAACAGTTTACTATTATTATGTAGAAATGTAAATGATAATTTATTACAATAAATAAAAAACTGTTTTTATCTATATTTTTGCTATATTTCGTGTATAAAAAAGGAAACAATCTATGATATGGCATACTATTTGCTAAAAAAATAAAAGTAGCCGGTAGCTTTTTTATATTTGATATGCTATACTGCAAAAAAGGATTCTGTTAATTTAATATGAAAATAAAAATACAGAAAAAATATTAAAAATGTAATTTCAAAAAAGAGCATACAAATAACAAACAACGCCTGAAAAATTTTTTTTAAAATAAAACCGGCGTTTTGCTTGCTCTTGAAAGTATGTAACGTCTGCAACAAGGAGCAGGCGCGTGTTTGGACAAAGAAGATTGGCTATGTATAAAATTAGAAATGATATCTAAAGTAGATTTGATATCCATAATTATTTTTTGCATAATGATTAAGGCAATGACAAAAACAATGAGGACAAGAAATAGCAAAATCTTTAAAAGTAATTTTTATATTTATGCATACAACCGGTCCTTTCTGAGAGAAACTATGTTTTAGTTCATTTTATTGTGCCTTCAATAAGGAGTTGTTGCCTATATCATTTTAACATAATAGAATCAAAAAAAGAGTTTGGAGGTGTTGTTATGGAACTGTCCGTAAATATGTCACAAAAACAAATTTTGTCGCAACATATGCAGCAATCTGCTGAAATTTTGCAAATGGGAACATTGACATTGTTTGAATATATACAAAATTTGGCAATGGAAAATCCAATTGTAGAATGGGAGGAACCCCAAAAAGAACAAGAATATGACAAAGTTTTGAAAAAACTGGAGTGGCTTGACGCCTCAGATGAGCAAAATAAACGATACTACCAAGAAGAAAGAGAAGACAGTGAAGAAAACGACGATTGGAAATTTCAACAACAGTCAGGACAAACACTGGAGGAATATCTTTTGTTTCAAATCAATATACTTCCTATAGAAGCAAAAGAACGGGCGGTGTTGACTTTTTTGGCAGAAAGCATAGAAGAGAGCGGTTATTTAGCCGAAGGCTCTCTGCAAGCGGCAAAGCAACAGTTTCATATTTGTCAGCAGCAAGTCCAAAAAGCATTAAAACAGCTGCAGATGTTGGAGCCGGCAGGAGTTGGAGCAAGAAATTTGCAGGAATGTCTTTTGTTGCAAATAAAAAGAAAGGATAAAAAATATCCCGTCTGCGAAAAAATCATTGAACAATATTTGGAAGTATTGGCAAAAAATCAACTACATATTATAGCAAAGGAATTAAAAATAAAAATGGTAGAAGTGGTAGCCGCCAGCGATATGATTAAAACCCTTTCTCCAAAGCCGGGGAGAGGCTTTTCTTCCAACGAAAAAACAGAATATGTGATACCGGATGTGATTGTAAAACAAAACGGAGAAAATTTTTTTGTTGTACGAAACGACAGATTTTTGCCAAAGTTAAAAATAAATGAATATTATAGAGATATTTTATTGACGGATACTTCCGCCGCCGCCAAAGAATATATTACATCAAAAATACGTCAGGCAGAATGGGTGATGCAGTGCATTGCAAAAAGAGAAGCTACACTGCTTAAAGTGGTAGAATGCATAATACAAATGCAAAAACCCTTTTTTTTACAAAAACAAGACAGTCTTTCTCCTATGCGTCTTTGTGATGTGGCACAAAAGGCGGGTGTTCATGAATCTACTGTCAGCAGGGCTGTGAGAGAAAAATATTTGCAGTGCGCACAAGGTGTATTTGCATTATCCTATTTTTTTTCTACAGGCGTTTCTACAAAATCAGAAGAACAAGTTTCAGTAGACTGCATTAAAAAACAAATTATCAAACTCATAGAACAGGAAGATAAGAAAAAGCCTTTTAGTGATAGAGCATTGGCAGAAGTATTAAACCAACAAGGCGTGGAAATTTCCAGAAGGACTGTGGCAAAATATCGGGATGCTTTGGGAATTGCAGGGGCATCTGGTAGAAAAGTGTTTTAAGGAGGAGTGGCATGGAGGCTTTTTATTCTATTGTAATAGATAAAAAATCACAAACACCTTTGTATCAACAACTGGCACAAGGACTTTGCCGTTTGATTGAGGAGGGTGTTCTGCCGGCAAACAGCAAACTACCTCCCATTCGCCGTATGGCGGCACAACTGCATATCAATACAGTGACTGTGGTAACGGCATACAAATATTTGGAACAAAAAAAGGTAGTGTACTCTTTAGTAGGAAGCGGTACCTATGTATCTGCTTTGTCTTCGGAACAATTGCAAAGACACATGACTTTTCCAAAACAAAAGCAATGGCAAAGGGATACCGCCATAAAAGATGCCGTTAATTTTGCAGATACTTCCATGCCTCAGACGTTGTTTCCCATAGAGCAGTTTAAAGAAGCCTTTGACGCTGTGCTGGACAAAGAAGGAGGCAATGCTTTTTGCCATTTGGACAGTATGGGATATTTTCCACTGCGACAGATACTTTGCCAATATCTAAAGCAGTATAAAATACAGGCAAATGAAGAAGCCATACAGATTATCTCCGGCGCACAGCAGGGCATAGACATTATTGCAAAGGCGTTATTAAATTATGGCGATGTGATTTTTACAGAAAGACCTACCTTTTATGGAGCCTGTGGTTCTTTTCTATACAGAGGAGGAAATATTATTTCCATTGATATGGAGCAAGACGGTATGAATATGGCGGAATTGGAGGATTTTTTAAAGCTGTATCGTCCAAAGTTTTTGTATATGATGGCGTATTTTCAGACCCCTACAGGCATTTCTTACAGTATGGAAAAAAAGAGAAGACTGCTGGAACTGGCAGAAAAATATCATTTTTATATTATAGAAGACGACAATCTCTATGATTTTTATTATGCAAAAGAAACCATTGTGCCTTTAAAAGCATTAGATTATAAAAACAGAGTGATCTATATCAAAAGCTTTTCAAAAATATGGACACCCGGTTTGCGTATGGGATTTATGCTTTTTCCAAAAAAATTTTTAGAAAGCATTCAAAGAGCAAAGTATACAACAGATATTGCCACATCAGGATTTTTGCAAAAAGGCGTCGCCTATTATCTGCAAAAATATGGCTGGCAAACACACAGCCGTATTATGCGCCAATACGGCAAAGAACAATACCATATGGCTGTCAGTGCGGCAAAGAAACATTTGCAGCAAAAAGCGTCTTTTTTTCTGCCTGAGGGAGGCATTAGTCTTTGGGTGACGCTGCCAGAGCCTCTAAAGGCGGAAGACCTGTGCCAAGAAGCGTTAAAAAAAGGAGTGATTGTAGCTCCTGCAAGCCAATATTATATAGGAGAATGTGAAAAAGAAGCCATACGCATTTGTTTTTGTAATGTTACACAAATGCAAATGGAAAGAGGAATGAAAGCAATCGGAGAATGTATAGACAAACTGCTAAAAAATTCCCCTTGACAACAATGCCTCATTATAGATATAATCAAACAATAGTTTTATATTGTCATATGTTATAAAAAGAAGGAGTACGCAAAAATACAGCTGTTCAGAGAAAAATATGATTGGTGGAAATATTTTCGGTATGATTTGCGGAAGCAGTCTTTTTTATCATTTTAAAAATGATTGGCAGCAGGGCGGAAAAAAGAGTATGTCCTGACGTATATCCTGCGTTAAAGGTATTGAGTGATGCTTTTTGCATAACAAGGGTGGTACCACGAGAAAATTTCCCGTCCCTGACCAGTGTGTCAAGGGACGTTTTTTATTTTTAAAAACGCCATGTTTTTGTAATAAAAGGAAAATACTATTTTTAAAGGAGGAACTGCAATGAAAAAATTAGGTGTAAATGAAATCAGAGAAAAGTTTCTTTCTTTTTTTGAAAGCAAAGACCATTTAAGATTGCCAAGCTTTTCTCTAATCCCCCAAAATGACAACAGTTTGCTTTTAATCAATTCCGGTATGGCTCCCATGAAAGCATATTTTACAGGACAAGAAACGCCTCCCAGAAAAAGAGTGACTACCTGTCAAAAATGTATTCGTACAGGGGATATCGAAAATGTAGGAAAAACAGCCCGTCATGGTACGTTTTTTGAAATGCTGGGAGATTTTTCATTTGGAGATTATTTTAAAAATGAAATCATTCCTTGGTCATGGGAGTTTGTAACAAAGGTTTTGGAAATTCCCGAGGACAAGCTTTATGTGACAGTATATTTAGACGACGATGAATCCTATGATATTTGGCATAAAGTGGTGGGATTGCCCGAAAGCCGTATCACTCGCTTAGGAAAGGAAGATAATTTTTGGGAGCATGGGCTTGGTCCTTGCGGTCCTTGTACAGAAATTTATTATGACAGAGGAGAGGAATATGGCTGTGACAGCCCTACCTGCGGCGTAGGCTGCGACTGTGACAGATATATGGAATTTTGGAATCTGGTATTGACACAGTTTAATAAAAATGAAGACGGCACATATACGCTTTTGGATCAAAAAAATGTAGATACCGGCATGGGCTTGGAAAGAATGGCAACCATTATGCAGGGAGTGGATTCCATATTTGATGTGGACACAGTGCAAAATATTGTAAAAAAAGTATGTGACATTGCCGGTGTAACTTATGGAAAAGACAAAAAAACAGATATTTCCATACGCGTCATTACAGACCATATCCGCTCTGTTACGGTTATGACGGCAGATGGCGTTTTGCCTTCTAATGAAGGACGAGGCTATGTGCTGCGTCGTTTGTTAAGACGTGCGGCCCGTCACGGAAAGCTTTTGGGTATCAAAAAGGAATTTTTGGCAGAGCTGAGCAAAACTGTGATTGAAAATTCTGGAGAGGCTTATCCAGAGTTAATTGAAAAAAGAGATTATATTTTAAAAATACTGACCATAGAAGAAAACAGCTTTTATAAAACAATAGATAAGGGTATGGAAATACTGAAAGCAGAGATTGCACAAATGAAAGAAAAGGGAACAAATGTTATGTCTGGAGAAAGCAGTTTCCGCTTATATGACACATATGGATTCCCCATTGACTTGACAAAAGAAATATTGGAAGAAGAAGGGCTTGCATTAGATGAAGAAGCGTTTGCACAAGAAATGAAACAGCAAAAACAAAGAGCAAGAGCAGCCCGTGGAGAAAGCACATTTATGGGAGCGGATGAAAATGTTTATCATCAGCTGGATGTAGATATGAAAACGGCTTTTGCCGGATATGATGTAAAAGAGCTGACAGACGCTTCTGTGATAGCATTGATTGCAAATGACGCTGTTGCAAAAAGCGCGTGTGCAGGCGATAGAGTTTCTGTATTTTTGGACAAAACGCCATTTTATGCAGAAAGCGGCGGACAAGTAGGCGACCATGGTGTGATAAAAACACAAACAGGCGTTGTAGAGGTGACAGACTGCATTAAAGTTGTAGGAGGAAAAATTGCGCATATCGGTGTTGTAAAAGAGGGTACAATTTCTGTGGGAGATACTGCTTGCGCCGCTATTGATTTTTCATTTAGAATGGCGGCTTCCAGAAATCATAGTGCAACCCATCTTTTGCAAAAAGCGTTGAGAACCGTTTTGGGAACCCATGTAGAGCAGGCAGGCTCTTATGTGAGCGATGAAAGACTGCGTTTTGATTTTACTCATTTTGCGGCTTTGACTGAAGAAGAATTGAAAAAAGTGGAAATGCTTGTTAACGAACAGATTTTTGAAAGCCTTCCTATTACCGCTTGTGAAACTTCTTTGGAAGAGGCTAGAAAGATGGGCGCTATGGCATTGTTCGGTGAAAAATATGCAGATGTAGTGCGTGTTGTAAAAATGGGTGATTTTAGTATAGAACTTTGCGGCGGCGCGCATTTGCAAAACACAGCGCAGGTAGGCTCTTTTAAAATAATATCTGAAAATGGCGTTGCAGCAGGCGTTAGAAGAATAGAGGCTTTAACAGGTACAGGAGCATTGCAGTATTATCAATCACAAGAGCAACAAATAAAAAATATTTGTAAAATTCTCAAAACAAACCCCGAAAATCTTTTGTATCGTGCAGAACAAATGGTGGCGGAACAAAAGGAATTGACAAAGCAAATAGAAGCATTAAAAGAAAAAATGGCAGGCGGTGCAGTAGAAGAAATTTTATCTGCAAAAGAAGATATCAAAGGCATTACTGTGGTTTGCGCACAAGTGCAGCAGGCAGATGCAAATGCATTAAAAACAATGGGCGACCAGTTAAAAGTTAAAATAGGCTCCGGTGTTGTGGTATTGGCAAGTGCAAAAGAAGATAAAGTAAACTTACTTGCTATGGCCACAGACGACGTTGTAAAAAAAGGTATTCATGCAGGCAATATTATAAAAGCGGCGGCAGCTTGCTGTAAAGGCGGCGGCGGCGGTCGTCCGAATATGGCACAGGCCGGTGGAAAAGATGCTTCCAAAATCGGCGAAGCTTTACAAAAAGCAAAAGAAATCATTGCCCAACAGTTATAAAAAAATGAGATAATCTTATACAAAATGTTTAAAATACATGGTTAGCTAAAGAGAAAATGCTTTTTTATACATGACAAGGAAAATTTTGACTCTCCCAAAAAAGGGAGGGTTCAAATTTTCTGTGGTTTTGAGAAAGCTTATAAAAAGAGTTTTTTGTATCAAAGAGAAGGAGATGAAATACTGTTAAGGTTTTTGATGTGAGGATAGGGTAGAAAATGCCCTATTTTTTTGTAGGAATAAAATGACGCATTAGATGTATGGTTGCAAAAAGCCTTTCAAGGCTAAGGAAGAAGTGATAAGGATATTGCGGATAGGCACAGTTTATGACGTACAAAATGTAGTGGCAAATAATCACAGTATATTTATGCCTAAATATAGAAGAAAGATATTTGATTACCAAAAAAACAAAAGCCATAGGGGAAATATTGAGAAAATTGTGCCAATGAAAAGAAGTCAGTATGCCAAAAGACAGAAGTTTTTTCAAATCATACATCTATGTTAGCAGAGATACCACCCAAAATGAACACATCAGTTTTAAATCAGAAAATATTTTGAAAACAGCAGGTAACTATAGGAAGGATAGAAGTTTTTTCAAATCATACATCTATGTTGGCAGAGATACCGCTTAAAATGGGCGTATCGGTTTT
>DVLQ01000025.1 GCA_018715395.1 Candidatus Coprocola pullicola
GAATAGCCGAATATATAGCGAATCAATGAAGGGAGGATCAACTGGGAGAACAGCTAACACTGGAATGGGAAAACCCTTTTAAGGGTAGCAGGTAACAGAGGCGCAGTTGGCAGATCAGGTTATGCGTTCACGCATAAGAGAGGAACAGAGGGCTATGCCCGCATGAGAACAACCACCCGCTTGGTAGGTGGTTGTTTTTTCATTGGGTGCTTTAGCTTAATAAAACCTCTAGTTCTATTAGAGGTAAATAAAATACTTTAATATATAAAAAATATATAAAACCTCCTAATTATAATTTTAGAATGAAGGTTTGGTGACCGCATTACAACAACAAAATTAGGAGGTGTGAAACAGTAAAAATGAAATAAAAACTACTGCACATTCCAAATATAGACGCCAATATCGCATAGTATTGGTACCAAAATACAAAAGTGATGTACAAAGAATGAAGAGCAGATATAGGGCAAATGATTAGAAAATTATGTGAAGAAAAAAAAGTTGAAATCATTGAAGCACAAGCGTGTCCAGATCATATCCATATGTTAGTTAGTATACCACCATATCTGAGTGTAGCAAAGTCTGTAGGATAAAGAGTGCACTGATGATATTTGATAGGCATGCAAATTTAAAATACAAATATGGAAGGAGAAATTTTTAGGCAGATATTTTGTCGATACAGTAGGACGAAATGAAAAGGCGATAAAAGAATATATAAAAAATCAGTTAGAAGAAAATGATATGGCAGATCAAACCTCGTGAAAAGAGTACACAGACCCCTTTACAGGTAGCAGAGGAGAATAGACAGCCACTTTTGGTGGCTGCCTGTAATTGTAATGCGATGCCAAATCTTCCATATTCCCTTTTAAGGAATCAGCACGCAATCCCCCTTCTAGTGGTTTTGATTATATAATAGTATAGCGTCCATCGCGTCTTGGAGGCATTTTGGGAGAAATAGCAGGATGTCCTAATGTAACCATTGCCAAATATTGTCCTTTATCGGGAGCAAATTTTTTGCGCAGTTCTTCTCCAATACCAACACGCAATGCCGCCGTCAGCCAGCAAGTAGCTAATCCCTTGTCATACGCCATAAGACACATATTTTGTATTGCCGCAGAAGTACCTTCTACTACTGTAGTAAAATCTTCATAATCATCTTTGAGCAAAAAGACAAGAATACAAACCTTTGCCCCCCCTAAACTATTTAAAAAATCTTTTGTTTCTTCGATAGCTTCAGGGTTTCTTGAAAAACGTTTATCCAGCACAGGTTTAAACTTTCCAAAAACCTGTCCTGTAATTTCTGATAATTCTTTTAATTTTTCTTCACTTTTTACTACTACAAAATACCAAGGCTGCAAATTAATACCAGATGGCGCCATCAATCCTGCATTGATAACCTCCATCAAATCTTCATCTGATACAGGCTCATCTGTATATTTTCTTACACTTCTTCTGCCATATATGGCATCTCTTGTTTCCATAAACATACTCCTTTCCATTTTTAGGATTTTGTTACATTAAAATGATATAGACAACAGCTCTTGATTGAAAGCACAATAAAATAAACTAAAACATTGTTTCTCCCAGAAAGGAGCTGTTATACTATAATAAATATAGTTATTATTTTTAAAGATTTTGCTATTTCCTGTCCCTATTGCTTTTGGCATTATGAAAAAAATAATTATAGATATCATTTCTAATTTTTTTCATAGTCCTTCTTAATTTGTTGAGATAAGCTCCTGCTTCTGTTGCAGGTGTTACATATTGTCAACAACAAACAAAATATTTGTTTTTACTTTAAAAACTTTGTCAGATGTTTGCTTTTATTTGTATGCTCTTTTTTATGATTGTATTTTTAAAAGTTTTTTCTATATTTTTATATTAAGTTAACAGAACCATTTTTATATGACTATTTTCATTTTACCAAATATAAAAATAATTACAAAGATTTTTCATATTATTTTTAACAAAAAATGTTCTTTTCTTTGATAAAATGTATCAAAAACGAATTCCATTTTGTTCATTAATTTTGAGAGAGTCTTTCTCTCATGGCTATCACATCTTCATTTTCTAAGTATTCATCAAATGTTTCTCTTCTGTCAATGATACCTCCCGGTAATATTTCAATGATTCTGTTGGCAATAGTCTGCACAAACTGGTGGTCGTGAGAGTCAAACAGCAATGTTCCTTTATAATCTATCAAACCTTCGTTTAATGCTGTAATAGATTCCAAATCTAAGTGATTTGTAGGTTCATCCAATATCAATACATTTGCTCCAGACATCATCATTTTGCAAAGCATACAACGTACCCTTTCTCCACCGGAAAGCACTTTGGCTTTTTTCATTGCTTCTTCTCCGGAAAAAAGCATTCTGCCCAGCCATCCTCTAATATCAGAGTCATATTGTTCTCCCTCTTTAGCATATGGACGAAGCCAGTCAATCAATGTATCTTCACAGCCATCAAAATATTTTGAGTTATCTTTTGGAAAATATGCTGTTGATGTTGTAATGCCCCATTTAAATGTTCCTTCATCAGGCTCTATTTCTCCCATCAAAATCTGGAACAAAGTTGTTCTTGCAATTTCATCTGCGCCAACAAATGCAACTTTGTCATTAGGAGAAATTAAAAAACTTACATTGTTTAACACTTTTCTGCCATCAATAGTTTTAGAAATACCCTTTATCTCCAATAAATCATTCCCCACTTCTCTATCTTGTTTAAAACTTGCAAAAGGATATCTTCTGGAGGAGGGTTTTATTGTATCCATTTGGAGGTTATCCAACAATTTTTTACGAGAAGTTGCCTGCTTAGACTTAGAAGCATTGGCGCTAAATCTTTGTATAAACTCCTGTAATTCTTTCATTTTTTGTTCTATACGCTTATTTTGGTCTTTTAATTGACGTTGTGTCATTTGCGTATATCCATACCAAAAATCATAATTTCCTACAAACATTGTAATCTTATTATAATCAATGTCGGCAATATGTGTACAGACTTTGTTCAAAAAATGCCTGTCATGGGATACGACAATCACTGTATTTTCAAAATTCATCAAAAAATCCTCCAGCCATTTGACAGAAGGCAAATCTAAATGGTTTGTAGGCTCGTCCAAAAGAAGAATATCAGGATTGCCAAACAACGCTTGTGCCAATAATACCTTTACTTTTTGATTTCCCGTCAATTCTTTCATTTTCACATAATGAAACTCATTTGTAACTCCAAGCCCGTTTAAAAGTATTTCTGCATCAGATTCTGCTGTCCAGCCGTCTAATTCTGCAAATTCTCCCTCCAATTCTGAAACACGAATACCATCTTCATCACTAAAATCTTCTTTGGCATAAAGCTTTTCTTTTTCCTGCATAATTTCATAAAGCCTTTTATGACCATACAGTACTGCTTTGACCACTTCAAAATCATCAAACATAAAATGGTCTTGCTTTAAAACTGCCATGCGCTCTCCCGGTGTAACAAACACTGACCCGCTGTTTGGTTCAATATCTCCGGACAATATTTTTAAAAAAGTGGATTTTCCTGCGCCATTTGCTCCAATTAAGCCATAACAGTTTCCTTTTGTAAAATTTACATTTACATCTTTAAACAGTACTCTTCCGCCATACTGCAATGTAACATCTTGTGTACTTATCATATTTTTTCTCCTTTTTTAAACATATTTATTTTTAAACAGTAAGAAAAAGTTCGACTTCTCAGAAACCGAACTTTTTTTTTACTTGTTTTATTCTACAGCCAATTCTTCTCCGTTTTCTCCTGTAGGGATAGAAATGTTTTCAATTTGTTTTTCCAAATCTACAGCATTGTTAAGAACTTCCTGAGGAATTTCTACTTTTTTAATTTCATTGATATCACTGCATTCTACAGTGAATGTATATTGATTTACAGTTGTTTTTTGCGGTGGATTTTGAGCGTCTGAACTGCTGAATGTGCTTGTCACATTGTTCATCAGCACTTCTAATGTGTTTGATAAATCCACTGCATAGCGAATTGGCAGCTGTGTTGCAGTATCCACTGTCAATGTAATGGTTGTATCAGAAACACCTTCATAATATTCTTCTGTCAAACCAGCCATGCCCATCACTTGCAAAGATTTTGTATCTTCCACAACAGTTTTTAAAGCATCTGCTGAAAGTGTTCCTTCCAATATCATATTATTTTCTTCTGCAGAAACTACTTTCCAATCCTGTGCATTTTTTAAAAATAACACTGCATTCTCCCTTGTATCATACATTTGTAAAGAATCGATTGCAATGTTGGTTTCTACAGATTGTTCCATCCATTGACCGGCATATTCCATATATGTGGTAGCTATGCCGTCTTTTTCTTGTACATAGGTAATAAGAGGTGTTTTTTCCAAATTACTAATAGTAGAAATCTCCATGCTCAAAGGGCTGTATATTGTTGTAACCTCTGCTTGTGTAGAACCCACAGATGTAGTATCTGCCGTTGTCATATCAGATTCTGCTACAATTAAACTTTTCATACTTTCAGCTTTTTCTAAATTTGATATTACTGTTGCAACAATTTCTTCCGGTGTTGCATTATCTGTTTGGTCTGTTTGTGTTTGCACATTTGTTGTATCGCCACAAGCAGAAAAAATCATCATCATAACTGATATACAGACAAAAGCGATTGTCTTTTTCCATAAATTCATATTGTTCCTCCTTCATATAGGCTATCTTTGTACTATTCACATTTTATCGAAAACAAGCTTATAATTCAAGTAATTTTTGTATGTTTGAAAAAAATAAGATTTTAATCCCATTCTTTTTTTGGGATACATTTTATTATTTTTATTATCAAAATACTGCTATTATAGCTTTTTTACTATTCCAAAAGCAATCAAAAAAATTTATTTAGGATTTCAAATATATAGAACATATTTTAAATCACTTTTATAAATTTGTAAGAAATTAAGATATTTCTGTAATATCTTTAATCACTTCTCCTGCTAATATCAATCCTGCCACAGAAGGCACAAAAGCCACACTGCCAGGGATTTGATGTTTCCCCTTTGCTACTGTTTCATTTGATTTTGCCGGAGTGATAGGAGGTTCCTTTGAATAAACCACTTTTACATTTTCGATTGCTCTATTTTTTAGCTCTTTTCTCATAACTTTGGCTAAAGGACATACTGTTGTTTGGCTGATATCTGCCACTGTAAACTGGGTTGGATCCAATTTATTACCGGCTCCCATACAGCTAATGATTGGTATACCTGCCTTTTTAGCTTGCTCAATCAATATAATTTTAGAAGAAATGGTATCAATAGCGTCTACAATATAATCAAAAGAAGAAAAATCAAAAAGAGAAGTCGTTTCTATTCCATAAAAACATTTGTACTCTTCTACTACAGTCTCCGGATTGATTTCAGATATCCTTTCTTGCATCACTTCTGTTTTATATCTGCCAATTGTTTTTGTAGTAGCAATCAGCTGACGATTGATATTGGTTTGACTAACAATATCTTTATCAACCAATACCAAATGTCCTACACCACTTCTTGCCAAGGCTTCTACAGCAAAAGAGCCAACGCCTCCTATGCCAAATACCGCTACCTTTGCTTGATAGAGTCTATCCATTGCTTGTTTGCCTAATAATTGTTCTGTTCTTGAAAAATATTGTTTCATATGCTTTCCTTTCTTATAATAATGTTCCCTTTTTTTCCGGTTTTTGCAATCCTTTTGACCATATGACAGGCTCATATATTTGTCGCATAGTTTTTGCCACTGTATCCAAATCTTGCCTTTTTAAAACATAATCTGATACTTCCTTTGCCTGTTCAATAGATTGTTTCATAGCAATGCTCAAATCTGCACAACGCAGCATCTGTATGTCATTTTTGTTACTTCCAAATGCTACTGTTTTGGTAAAGCCCAAATGCTCTCTTAGCCTTGCCACCATAAACTGTTTTGTTGCGTTTTTATAGTATATTTTCAAATGACAATAGCCTTGCGGCGTTTCGGAAGTATCCTTCAAAAAAAGTAATTCTTGGGCATATGGTTCCTGTTTGATTCTTTTTTGCATTTTTTCTGCTTCTTCTATTGTATCTACAAATAAGAAATAGACCACTTCTCCCTCTTCGGGCAATTCTCCATAAACATAGTTTCTATAGGGGGACCTTCTCATATCCATATAAAGCTTTTTTTCCACATCATTGCGAAAATTACCATAAAAAATCAAAAGCACATCTTCTAACACAATATTGACAAAACAATGTTTATCTTCTTTTTCAAAAAGATGATATATTTTTCTGGCATATTCCTCCGGTATTGCTTCACACCGAAGATATCTTTTTTCGTTTGTATCAAATATAACTGCTCCGTCCATAGCAATGACCGGAAGATTTAATTTTACATCGCCTAATACAGAAAGCAATGACGCCGGGGTTCTTTCTGTTGCAATGGTAATGGCGGCGCCATCTGCAATCAAATGATTCAACTCCATATGCGTATATCCGCCCATTTTTCCGTCTTCTCCTACCAAAGAGCCATCTAAACCTGTTACAAGCAATAAATCTTTTTGTCTTCTTCTTGGAAGCTGCGCTACATTTACAGCCAGCGAAACGAGTATGCCAATGATTGTTTCTACTACACGATTATATGCAAAACCAAAAGGACTGCTGTCTGTACCATGTATAATCGTAAGACTCATCAGTACCACACAAGATATATACGACGCAGTGGGCTTTTTGAAAAGCAATGTAATATAAATAGTAGGAATAATGGCAAAAGATACTAATATATATTTTACTAAAATCCAATTTGCAGGAATGACATTTTGCTGTATCAATAGCACAAAAATACCTACCATTGCTCCGATAAGAGTACCAAAAATACGATTAAATGCAACTTTACGGCTATTTTCCACCTGTGGCTGCATACAAAGTATTGTAGCAATCACAGAATAAAAGGGATCTCCTTCGCCTCCTCTAAGCATATGGATTAAAAAACAGATAAAAACCGCTACAGAGGATTTTATCATACGCATACCAATTTTTGGTATTACAATTTTCTTTTCTTTCACCAAAAGCCTTCCTTCCTTTTTTATTTGTGATAAAACCAAAAATTTGAATACTCTTTTATTGCTTTATTGTCTATTATAATTTTATCATTTTATCACATGAAAATTCTTGTTACAATAAAAAATTAAGAAATCATTACAAAACTTGCTTTTATTATCTTACTATGCTATACTGCTAAAATACTACAAAAGACGTTAAATGGAGGATATTATGGATAATGTGTTATTTCGTCTGCCTTTGTATACATTTTGCAGCGGTTTTGTATTAAAAGTAATACAAAATATTTATATAAAAATTTTAGTAGATACCACCTCTCATTGGAGCAGACAAATAGAAACTTTAACTTTTTCAATAGATATTATAGCAAGCCTTTTTTTTATATTCCTAATTGGCTTTTATTTGCAAAAACAATATAGTGCCAAAGATTTTTTTCTATCTTGCTCTTTATTGGTCATTTACTCTATTTTTGTATTATTATTTGAAAAAATATTACTATTTCTAGGTATTTATACAACGGCTATTTATTTTCTTCAGCTTCCTACTTATTTATTTTCTTTTTTAAATCTAATTATATTTTATTTGACTCAAGGAGAAATACCTGAATTTTATAAAATAATATATCTATTTTCTCCCTACCTATTCCTACTTTTTGCTAAAAAAAACAAAACTACTTGTAAACAAGCTTAACAAAAAAGGATATTCCCTTTCTTTCAGGAATATCCTTTTTTAGATTTTATTCTGATATATCACCTTGTCCTGTACCAATAATGATTTTAATATCCGTACCGGCAGATAATAAAGTGTTGTCCACTTCTATTTTGCTATCTGTAAAATAGTCTTGCAAATCTGTTCCCATACCGTCTTCTTTTACAATAATACGTGTATAAACCTGCTTTTCACCGGTATAAGTAGAAACTCCTGAAACAGTATATCCATCTCTTTCTAAACGGTTTCCCACTCTACCTGCCAATCCTTCAATTTCTCCTCCGTTTGCGACCTCTATGGAAAGTCCTTTGCTGGTTTGTTCTTCTTCTTCCTCCAGACCAATGCCATAGAATATCTTATCTACCATTGTTTTTGTTTCTTCTTCGTCATAAATATAATAAGAAACACCTCCGATATTTTCAGCCACACCTGGTAACATTTCCATTGTAATCTTTGTTGGGTCAACCATATTAATATAATTTACATATTTCAAAGCGTCTGATAATGTTACATCTGTTTGTACATCGGAATAAAGCATAGAAATGTAGTCAGGCAAATTTTTAATGATAGAATCACTGCTTGTCACTTTTTGTGCAAACGCTTTTAAAAACTGCTGCTGTACTTCCACACGGGCAATATCGCCCATAGGATAATGACGAAAGCGAACAAGCTGCTCTGCTTTATCCCCGTCTAATACTTGAGGTCCCGCCTTTAGATTGATATACAAATCTTGATAAGGGTCAGAATAATACATATCCTGAGGCACATTTACCTCTACGCCGCCTATTGTATCTACAATTTTACGAAAAGCATTCAAATCCACTTTTACATAATGATCAATTTCAATTCCTAACATACTTTCCAGCTGCTTTACGGCCATTTCCGGTCCTTTTTCTGTTCCTGCATAAGCATGAACTGCATTCATCTTTGTGGGAGATTGATAATATTTTCCCTCCTCCTCCATGTAACTGACAACATCCGGAGCAATCTCAACACGTGTATCTCTTGGTATGGATATCAAACTGGTTCGCTGTTCTTTGCTGTCAAAATGCATTACAAACATAACATCCGTACGAGTACCATCGCCATCTACACCAAATACAGCCACATTGATTTTCAAATCCCTTTTTCTCAAAGCATCCAAAAAACTGGTGTTTTTAGCATTGCTGGAAATAGGCTCATCTGTTTGTTGTATTTTTTCAAAACCGCCTGTTATTTTGTAATAAGCAAATACAGCGCCGCCTGCTCCTATACAAAAAACAAGTAAAATACTAAATAGGATTTTAAAAAATGTAGCAATTAAACCAGGTTTTTTCTTCTGTCTTTCTTTTGGCATACCTCTTTTTGGCTGTTGTTGTCTGCCTTTTTTGTTTTTGGCATACCTTTCCATTCTCTTACCCATTTTTCTCCACCTTTATTGTTTTATACTATTTTATACACTCATTTCATCTATTTGTACGTCTGCGGCTTCTTCCACTGTTTCTTCCTCAGGCACAATGCCATAAAACACCTTATCTATCAGTTGCTTGGTTCCTTCTTCATCATGGTCAAAATAAGCGCCGCCTTCTCCGGGTATTGTTTGCATAGTAATTTTGCTTATGTCAATATCTTTTATATACTTGGCATATTTTAAAACATCTTTCAATGTAGCGTCTGTTTGCACATCATTCCAAATTACTTTTATAATGTCAGGCAGATTACTAATTATGGTTGAAGTACTGCTTACTTTTTCTAAAAGCGCTTTCATAAAATCCTGCTGTACCTGTATTCTTTTTAAATCCTTTTGGGCATAGCCTTCTCTAAAGCGAACAAGCTGTTCGGCTTTATCTCCATCAAGATGTTGATATCCCGGCTGCAAATCAATATATAATCCTTGAACAGGGTCACTATAATATAGCCTTTCTTCCACTTGCATATCAACACCACCTACAGCGTCTACAATATCATGAAAAGCATCTAAATCCACTTTCACATAATAATCAATTTCAATACCAAGCAAATCCTCCAGCATAGCCACCGAAAATTCATTGCGGTACCCTTCTCCTGCATAGGCATGTACTTCTGTCAGCTTACATTGTCCTTTTACATTGTTTCTGTAAGGAACATAGGCGTTTCTTTCTTCTAAAGAAGCTATCATTTGATTTGTCATAACCACACGAGTATCTCTTGGCACAGATACAAAGTGAAGCTCTTTTGTTTTTTCATTAAAAGAAGCTACAAAGTTCACATCTGTTCTAAACCCATCATTATCTACTCCAAACACAGCTACATTAATAGGCTTTACAATTTCTTGCTGCTTTTGTTGTTCTGCCGCCCTTTTGGGTTCTGGGTTAATTGTTTTAATAGTAGTATCTTTTCCTACTGCCTCTTTGCGAAAAGCCACTCGAAATCCTACTATACCGACACATATTATCATAACAAATAATGTTAGTATCAAAAATACTTTTTTTCTTTTTTTTCTTTTAAGCTTTTTTTGGTGATGATATCTCTGCATTCTTGGTCCGTTCACAGCCATTCTCCTATCGATAGGTACTTCATCATGCCACTAACTTTATTATTATAGCAAAATTCAACATACAATACAATAAAAAAACATTTTTTTGATAAAAACTAAAAAATATACAATAATATTTAAAGCTGTTTAGTACTATATAACAATCAAAATCATTTTTAAAAGACATTATTCTACATTTTCGTCAAACAATTTATAGTATTGCCATCCTATCAAATACTCTATTTTTTGTTGCTGCTGCTGTGTTACTTCATCTATAAAAGTACCATTTCCTTGCAAAAAGGCTCCATTTGCTATAATAGGTAATTCCTTTCTCATTTCATTGACATAGTCATATAATGGAGAAAGCCCTTCCAGACCTAACAACTCCATAGTCATCGCTCCCAGGTAATGTGCGCTAATTAAATTGCCCTCCGGCAGCAGTAATTTTTCTTTGTTTTCTAATATTTTAGTACTATTTTTTGCACTTTCATTCTGCCATATAAAATAAGGTGTTTCATAAACTCTCAATCTTTGTTGTGTTGTTCCTTCTATATCTATATCATAATCCAGAATATCAAAAAAATCCATACCATTTGTAAAACCGGGCAGATGATCTCCAAAATATACAACTACTACAGGCTCGTCCATTTTTTCCAGTTCTGCCAATAATCGTGCAATTTCTTTATCCACATCTTTTAAACCGTTAAAATAATTATAAAGCATATTTTGTTCTTCTTCTGTCAAAAAAACATCAGTATCAAAATTTTTTTCTGTTTCGTTATATTTGTTTTGATAAGGTCCGTGATTTTGTATTGTCACTGTAAAAGAAAAAAGAGGTTTGTCACTTTCTTTTATGTGTTGTTTCAATGTTTGCAATATGGCGTCTGTTGTGGCTTTTTCACTGATATATCCTCCTTTACTTTGTGTTTTTATATCAAAAGATTCTAAATTGATAAAAGTATCAAAGCCAAAATGAGGATATACATTATATCGATTATAAAACCATAAATATCCCGGATGAATGGCTAATGTATCATAGCCAATCTGCGCAAGCCTTCTAGGTAATGCATCAAAATTTTTTCTTACAAAATTGTAAGAAGGCAAAGCATTGTCTAAATACCTTGTAGGGCAGGCAGTCAATACATCATACTCTGTGTCGGAAGTTCCTCCTCCATAATTTGGCACCACAATATGCCCTGCTATGGTATCTTCTTGGCTGATAATCTCTTTGTAATTTTTCATAGGATCAATATAATGGGAAAAATCAATGTGCTCATTAATACTCAAATCCGAATAAGCTTCTCCCATAATCATAATAATATTTGGCAAATTTTCTTTTTGCTCGCTTGTAAGCATAGGAGGCTGTTCTCTTTTTTTATACTCTGCAGCATTATATTGTTGAGGCTTTTTGACTTGCATGGTATTCAAGTTATGAAAAAAGCTATACACAAATCCCTTAGAATGATATTGATTTACTTGAAAATAAATATTTCCCGTAACAGGGTATTGGTCATAAATACTTTGGCTTGCATACCATTTTTGGTTTGCAATGCCTCCTAAAAGAAATACGATGACCACTGACCAAATTCGTAAAGACCATTTCATTTTTTGATTTTTAAAAAAAAGCAGGCTTGCCAATAAAATTACCATAAAAAGGCTTATCTGAAATAAAATTCTTTCTAACGACTCTTTATCAAATCCTTGTAATATCCCCGCCACTTCACGAATCAATGTAATATCAGAAGGCAGTAAAGGATCTTGCCGCATTTTAATTTTAATACCATTTGCAATGGTTAATATTATAAAAATACCACTTGGAAAACAAATACTGAATATGGTATGATTTGTCAAAAAATAAAATAATACAATAAAAAATAATATTGGTAAGTAATTCAGCCAAAATAAAGAAGGATATATCCCTATACTTTTTGAAAAAAACAACTGTTCTTGCTCTGTAGCAATACTCAAATCAAATATTATATTTGCTACAATCACAGAACAAACAAACATCAATATCACTGATACTATTGGGGTTATGGCAACTCTTTTAAAAAATAATTTTTTTACTGCCTTGAAAAGTTGTTGCATAAAAACACTCCTACTCTCACAAAACATTTTTTTGCACACTTTTAACCATGTTAAAATATTTTTAAAAAATTGTAAAGTAAAAATTCTTTTTGTATTTTTTCCAAAAATTCTTTTTTTACAAAATAATATGATTTTTTCTAAAAAAGTATTGACAAACCATAGCATTTGTTGTATCATATTCATTGTTCGTAAATTTATGTGAGCATAGCTCAGCTGGATAGAGCGTCTGACTACGGATCAGAAGGCCGGGAGTTCGAATCTTCTTGCTCACAGCAAAAGCCATATTACTTTGTAATATGGCTTTTTTGTATAAAGAACACCTCACATGAAAAAAGCCGCCTGCCGTTGAGGTAGAGGTGACAACTCCTTTTTACTATCATACCATTGGGGGTTGCCAACTGCAAAAATAGTGAAAAGAATACTCATATACGGGTATTACGAATATGCATAGTTTATCCCATACAAAATGGCATTACAAATATCATATTGTATTTGTGCCTAAATTATAGAAGAGAAATATTTTATTACCAAAAAAGGAAAGTAATAAGGAGTAATATTGATAAAATGATGTCAGTAAAAGGAGTAAATATTTTAAAAGCAGAAGTGTGTCCAGAGCACATACATATGCCGGTAGAAATACTACCTAAAATCAATGTATCAAGTTTTATGGGGTATTTGAAAGAAAAAAACAGTACGATGTTGTATGAACAATTTAATGAGTGAAAATAGAAACATCGAAATAGAGAATTTCGGTATAAAGGCCATTCTATCAATATGGCATGGAAAAATGCAGATACAATAACTGAATATATAGCCAATCAATTAAGAGAAGAGCAACTAGGACAACAGCTGACGCCGAAATCAGAAACCCCTTTTAAGGGGTAGCAGCTAATAAAGAAGGAGCAGTTGGTACAGCTTTACATATAATCCAAAAACAGCGAGATATGCCCCCATAGCAAAAACCACCCGCTTAGCGAGTGGATGTTTTTTTAACTTTTTAATTCTACAAATTTTGTGGCAATTTTTTTTGTAAAAACCATATCATGTTCTACAAACAGCATCGTCGGCTGATACTCCAGTAACAACTCTTCTATCTGTATTCTGGAAAGTACATCTATAAAATTCAAAGGTTCATCCCAAATATAAATATGTGCTTTTTGACAAAGACTTTTTGCCAAAAGCACTTTCTTTTTTTGCCCTTCACTAAAGTGTTCTATTTTTTTATCAAATTGCTCCCTTTCAAAACCCAATTTTCTCAGAATTGCTAAAAAAAGACTGTAAGAAATATCCTCTTTTTGCGCATACTCTTTTAATGTTTTCTCTAGCCCACTTGTATTTTGACAAACATAAGAAATTTTTAATCTGCTCCCTTTTTGTATCTGTCCCGTTAAGGGAATATCCTCTCCTGCCAGCCATTTTAAAAGACTTGATTTTCCTGTACCATTTCTTCCCTGTAAAGCAACTCTTTCTCCTCTTTTGACAGAAAAAGAAACCGGCTGAAAAATTTGTTTTTTTCCATAAAATAAAGATACTTCTTTACATTCTAGCAATACCTCTTTATGATATGCAAGGCAAGAAAGTTTTAGGCTTTGTTGTTTTTCTATATCCTTTAGCAAATTTTGTTTTTCTGCTATGGCAGTTTCTATTCTATTTTCAATGGACTTGCAACGCCTCATCATTTTAGCCGCTTTGTGTCCAATATATCCTCTGTCAGGCTTATTTCCCGAGCTGTCTTGATAACCTACTTTTGTTTTTTCTATTTTATCAGACCAGCTTGCTGTTGTTTTTGCCGCCACTTCCAAAGATTGAATTTCTCTTTTGCGTTTTTCATGTTCTCTCAACTCAAATACATCTTGTTTTTCTTTATTGGCTTGCCAGCTTGAAAAATTGCCTTTTTGCACGGTAATACTCCGCTTATTGATGGATAATATATGGTCAACCACATCATCTAAAAATTGTCTGTCATGAGAAACCAATATAAATCCTCTTTTGTTTTTCAAATATTGGCTAACGGTTTTTCTGCCCACCACATCCAAATGATTGGTAGGTTCATCAATAAGCAAAAAATGATTTTCTCTTAAAAAAAGAACTGCTAAAAGAATTTTTGTCTGTTCTCCGTTGCTCAGCTGACAAAAGGGTCGCCATAAGGCGTCTTCTTCCATTTCCAGTAATGACAATTCTTTTTTTATTTGCCAATACGCACATTCCGGAGCCAATGTTTCCAAAATTTCTATGGTATTTTGTTGTTTTTGTTCCACTTCAAATGGAAAATAGTCAAATACAACAGAGGCTGTAATACTTCCTCTATATTCATATTGTCCTAACAATAATTT
>DVLQ01000208.1 GCA_018715395.1 Candidatus Coprocola pullicola
ATATTAAATATTTTAAATATCATCTATACAAACAACTATTGTATGATTTACATAAATTGATAGTGTCAATAGTTTTTCACAAAATCAAATTCCAGCCGTTTGGTAGGCGGAAGTCAACCGGCTATGATATCAGACAGCAAATCCTCTTCCGATTTGAAAAGATGACCTATATTCATATAGCGTCTGACTTCCCAGATGATTGTTGCTACATGACGCAGTCTGGCACATATGAACATCAAAGTGTTCTGACCGTAAAGCACCGATTGCTTTTGTCCGCCTTTTGATTTCACAATTGAGGCGCTCAATGGCATTATTTTTTGAACAAATATAGTGATAGTAGTAAAGTAACAAGAATATTTTTGATAAAAAAACGAGCAGATATAAATACTGCTCGTTTTTAAAATCAGCTATTGTATGAAGTGCTTTGATTATCTTTTAATATAACATCATGCGCACCGCCTTCTGTAAGGCTAGTGGCAGAAATGACAGTTAATTTTGCTTTTTGTTGTAATTCGGGTATAGTTAATGCGCCACAGTTACACATAGTAGATTTGACTTTTTTTAATGATAAAGCAACATTATCATGAAGACTGCCGGCATATGGTACATAAGAATCAACGCCTTCTTCAAAGGAGAGTTTCTTGTCGCCCCCCATGTCGTATCTTTGCCAGTTCCTTGCTCTGGCAGAGCCTTCGCCCCAATATTCTTTCATATAACTACCATTGATGTTTACTTTGTTTGTAGGACTTTCATCAAAACGAGAAAAATAACGTCCTAACATCAGAAAATCTGCTCCCATAGCCAATGCCAATGTCATATGATAGTCGTAGACAATACCGCCGTCAGAACAAATGGGAATATAAATACCGGTTTCTTTAAAATATTCATCTCTTGCTTGCGCTACTTCAATGACCGCGGATGCCTGTCCCCGACCAATGCCTTTTTGTTCTCTTGTGATACAAATAGAGCCGCCGCCAATACCAACTTTTATAAAATCTGCGCCACATTCTGCTAAAAAGCGGAAGCCATCTTTATCTACTATGTTTCCCGCACCAACCTTTACACTGTTTCCATATTTTTGACGAATAAAGTCCAATGTAAGTTTCTGCCATTCGGAAAAACCTTCTGAAGAGTCGATACAAAGGATATCTGCTCCGGCTTCAATAAGCGCGGGAACACGTTGTTGATAATCTCTTGTATTGATACCGGCTCCTACAACATATCTTTTTTGAGCGTCTAAAAGTTCATATTGATTTTCTTTATGAGTATCATAATCTTTGCGAAATACCATATACATTAAACGACCTTCATCATCTACAATAGGTAAGGAATTTAATTTATGGTCCCAAATGATATTATTTGCTTCTTTTAATGTAGTGCCTTTTGGGGCGCAAACCAGTTTGTCAAAAGGCGTCATAAAGTCCTTTACTTTTTCTGTGCCATTCATACGGCTGATACGATAATCACGACTGGTGACAATTCCTACCAGTTTGCCTTCGGCAGTGCCATCGGTTGTAACAGCCACTGTGGAATGGCCTGTTTTTTCTTTTAATGCCAAAATATCTTTTAATGTGCTTTCCGGCGTAATATTAGAATCACTTACAACAAAACCTGCTTTGTAAGACTTTGCACGTTGTACCATAGCGGCTTGGTTTTCAATGGTTTGTGAACCATATATAAATGAAATGCCTCCTTCTTTTGCAAGCGCCACAGCCATTCTGTCATCAGAAACAGACTGCATAACAGCCGATACCAAAGGAATGTTCATTTCTAATGCAGGTTTTTCTCCTTTTTTAAATTTTACAATAGGTGTTTTTAGACTGACATTATCAGGAGTACATTCTACAGAAGAATAACCGGGAACAAGAAGGTATTCACTGAATGTACGGGAAAGTGATTGAAAATAAGTTGCCATAATTTGCCTCCTGTCTAAAATATAGATTTTGTTACATTAAAATGATATAGACAACATCTCCTCATTAGAAAGTGCAATAAAATAAAAATATTTTTTTCTAGAAAGGAACTGTTTCTATAAATATAAAAATTACTTTTCAATGTTTTGCTATTTCCGGTCCGCATTGCTTTTCTCACTCTTTTTGGCATTATGGAAAAGATAGATACGGACATCAAAAATATATTTGTCGCAAATTTCTGTATTTTTATTTTCATATTAAGTCAACAGAATCAAAATATATGCTAATCCGTCTATTTGTGCAAAATAATTTTGATATGCCTTATATTATAGCATAAAAGCCCATTTGTGCAAAGAAGAAGCCTGCTAATAAAGCAATTGATTAATGCTTTAAATAATAAATGGTTTTTTCCCCTACAATTCCTGTAAGAAATCCTGTAGCAGCGCCAAGTACAAGCAGTATTGGCAGATAATATAAAAGTTTTATATTTTCTACCACCAGACAGGCAATGACCATCTGTCCTATATTATGATTTATGCCTCCTATGATACTGACATAGACCATGCTAAAGCGTTTTGTTTTTTGAAAAGCTCTCATGGCTGCAAAACTAAGTATTGCTCCTGCGGCACTATATAAAAAACTAGCAAAGCCGGTAAAAAGAAAACCGGAAAGCAGTATTCTTAATAAAGAAATACCAAAAGCCGTTTTAGAATCAAACAGATAAAGAGCAATGAGCACTGCTACATTGGCAAGACCTAATTTCATACCGGGTATTATCATAGGAATAGCCAGCAGACGCTCTACATAGCTAAGAAGGAGCGCTACAGCAGACAATAAAGCGCAATATGCGATTTTTCTGCTATTCATATCCATTCACTCCTTTATTTGATTTCTACAACCATTTTGTGAGGCAGGCAAACAATCATTTCGTGAATATTTTGAATAGATTTTTGCTGTACGCAAAGTTGGTCGGGGCAATCCGCCTCTATAACGGCGGCAGTATGATTTTTTATTTGGACAATGTTGTAGCCTTGGGAAGTTTCTATGGTGTAAGTATTGTTTTCAGAAAGAGGAATTTCTTTCCAAATGTCGCCGTCTATAGAAATAGAAACTGTTTGAGAGGATTTTTTGTTATTTGAGGTAATACCATAAAATAAACCAACTGCGATCAAAAGAACCATAATAAAAATAATTTCTTTTCTTTTCATGAAGGAATTTTCCTTTCTGGATTAAAGGATAAACAAAAAAGGAAGCAATCGCTTCCTTATAAAAACAACATGCCCAGAAC
>DVLQ01000209.1 GCA_018715395.1 Candidatus Coprocola pullicola
TGCCAAACGTATTTCTGACACAAATAGGATATTGCTCATAGCTTTTGTCAGAAGGTTTCATTTCATTAAGCTTTAACCTAAACCAATGGTCATTTGCCACAAATTGGAATGTCACTTAAAATCATACAAAAATCCTTTGTGCCAAACGTATTTCTGAAGCAAATAGGGTATTGCTCATGGCTTTTGTCAAAAGATTTTATTTCATTGAGCTTTAATGTAAACGAATCATGATTTGCCACAAATTGGAATGTCACTTAAAATCATGCAAAAGTCCTTTGCACCAAACAAACGTATTTCTGATGCAAATAAGGCATTTTGCATAGGCTTAAAAAAAGTTTTTATTTCATTCCATTCTAAAGCAAACGAATAGTGACATTTACTACAAATATATTTTTGATACCCAAATTATCTTTCTCATAACCATAAAGAGAATGAGAGCAAAAAACAGCAAAATCTTTAAAAGTAATTTTTATATTTATGTATAGTGACAGCTCCTTTGCAAAACAAACAGTGTTTCAGTTCATTTTATTGTACTTTCAATAAGGGGCTGTTGTTGATATCACTTTAACACAACAGAATCATTTTAATACAAAGGAGGAAGCCTCATGAACCCCCCCCTCATTAGTTCTGATCATACTCTGGCTCTTTGGGCTATTATCACAGGAGGCGCGGCACTAAGTATTTTATTGGAACAAAAATATAAATGGGCAGCTACAGCCTCTGGGGCTATCATTGCTTTAATTTTGGCTATGATACTTAGTAATATCGGAGTCATACCTACATCTGCACCTGCCTATGACACTGTATGGAATTATGTGGTGCCATTAGCAATACCACTGCTTTTAATGAAATGTGATATTAAAAAAATAGGAAAAGAAAGCGGAAAACTTCTTGTTTTGTTTTTAATGGGTTCAGCAGGCACAATTATAGGGGCTTTTTTTTCTTATTTTCTATTTCAAAAACATATTCCCGAGCTATCCGGTATTTCTGCCATGATAACCGGCTCCTACATTGGAGGTACTGTCAATTTAGTAGCTCTTTCCAGAACTTTTCAAGTTTCCGGTACAATGGTATCTGCCACAACCGTTGCAGACAATGTTTTAATGGCGCTTTATTTTTTTGTACTGATTTCTATCCCGTCCATTCCCTTTTTCTACAAACATTTTAAACACCCATATATGGACGACATGCAAGCTTTGCAAAAAAACAATCCTTCCAAAAACATTGCCTCCTCCTACTGGAAGCCAAAGGAGATTGCGCTGAAAGATATTGCTTGTGCGTCTGCCACAGCATTTATCATTGTTGCAGTTTCTCAATATTTTTCACAAATCTTTTATACAATTATTCCAACATCAAATGAGTTTTTAAAAATACTAAATGCTTTACTTTCCAATGAGTACCTTATTATTACAACCATCTCTATGATTTGCGCTACCGGAGCGCCAAAAATTTTTGGAGAAATTGCCGGGACTCAAGAGATTGGAACTTTTTTGATTTATCTTTTCTTTTTTGTCATTGGTATTCCTGCTTCTTTTATAGAGATTGTGCAAAACTCTCCTTTGCTTTTACTGTTTTGCGCTGTGGTTGTACTGATAAACATGGCAGCAGTATTTGTTTTTGGAAAACTTTTTGGCTTTCATCTGGAAGATATCATATTGGCTTCCAATGCAAATATCGGAGGACCTACAACAGCGGCGGCTATGGCAATTTCAAGAGGCTGGTTCGAACTGGTTGGTCCCATCATGCTTGTGGGTACATTAGGATATGTCATCGGAACCTATGCTGGAACATTTGTAGGTACAATATTAACTACATAACAAAATCATAGAAAGAAGGCTTGCATATGGTATTTGACGCACACTCTGATATTTGGACAAATATTACATTACATTCTTTACAAGGTGAAACAGATATTTTTCATAAATATCATAAAAAATCTTTAGAAAAAGGAGGCATAGAAGGAGGCATATTTGCAATCTGGATTGATTCTCCTCACAATGTTACAAGACCTTATGAAAGATTGCAGGAAATCATAGCTGCTATAAAAAAAGAAATCTCTATTAGCAAAGATTTTGTTGTAGTAAAAAATATGCAAGAAATCAAAAAAGCCAAAAAAGAAGGAAAATTTTATGTTCTCATTGGTATCGAGGGTTTAAGCCCCATTGGAGAAAATATCGACCTGATTGACCTCTATTATGATATAGGAGCCAGACACGCTATGCTGACATGGAATGAAGAAAATGCTTTGGCAACAGGAGCAAAAGGAAATACTGCAAGAGGTCTGACAAATCTGGGAAAAAAGGCTGTTGAAAAGCTTCTCTCAAAAAAAATGATATTAGATGTCTCTCACTTAAATGAAGTGTCCTTTTGGGATATTACACAGCTAACAGAAGGTCCCATTATTGCCTCTCATTCCAATGCAAAAGCCCTTTGTGACGTGCCGAGAAACCTTTCTGATACACAGCTTTTCAAATTGAGAGATTTACATGGAGTCATTGGTTTAAATGCTTTTGAAGGCTTTGTTCATATAGATGCACAAAAACAAACGATAGATACCCTTGTGCAGCACGCCGTTTATATTGCAGAAAAAATCGGCGCAGAGCATATTGGTTGCGGATTTGATTTTTTTGATTTTTTCTCTCCTCAATTTCATATTTCTGACAGCCCTTGTGTCAGAGGATTAGAAAATTGCTCTAAAGTGCCTGTTTTTTTAGAAAAATTAGAAAAAGCAGGCTTTTCAAAAAAAGAAATAGAAGGCATTTGTTTCAAAAACTTTCATCGTGTGATAAAACAAGTGCTGTCTTAGTCAAAAGAGCCGATTTTGATTGGCTCTTATTTCATTGTCAAAGCTATTTTACTGCAAATTTATAAATTATTTTTTACTATAAAAAAATATTTGACAAACATATAATTCTATGATATAGTATTTCATGCAGTAAGCTGAAACTTTTGGAGAAGTACTCAAGTGGCTGAAGAGGTGCCCCTGCTAAGGGTATAGGTCGTTTGCGCGGCGCGAGGGTTCAAATCCCTCCTTCTCCGTTCATTCATAAATACCCTTTTTGGTGTTTATGCGCTGGAAAGACAGACTGGAAATTGCTTTTGGGTGGTGAATTTCCTGTTTGTCTTTTTTTACGCCATAAGCGCATAAGGCTTTTTTGCTGTATTTTGCTGACCAAAAGTGTAGGTAATAGATATGTCGAAGGATTTTTCTCCATTTTCTTCATAAGCTTCAGAAACGTCAATGTGATCAATTAGACTTACTAATAAATCTCTTGACAGCACGTCTGTTTCACAGCATAATTTTATCTTTTTCAACCAGTTGGACACATCGTTTTTCGCTGAACGGCAGCTTTCATATT
>DVLQ01000210.1 GCA_018715395.1 Candidatus Coprocola pullicola
ATTGTCCTAACAATAATTTTAAAAATGTAGTTTTTCCCCTTCCGTTTCGTCCGGTAAAACCTAACTTCCAGTTTGTATCCAGTTGCAAAGAAACATCATCAAATATCGTATCATAACTTCCGTCATATCCAAATGTTAAATGAGAAATTTGTATCAAAGACATATCCTTTCCTCCTTTATGCCAAAATATGATTTGATCATAGCAGAAAAAAGCTATCTTTTTATACAAAAAAAACCCTTGAGAAAATGCTCAAAGGGTTCTATCTGTCAAAAAACCTTATTAATTAAAAGCTTTTTACTGAGTCAACGTGTCATTTTCCTGCTATGCATAACAAAGTAAAGCCTCTTTTACAAGCCGCTTTTCCTTCACTGATACAATTATCATTTGCAAGAAAATGTAATAATCACACTGTCAACTCCTCTCTTATTATTATTTTCATTTTAACAAAGGCTTTTTATTTTGTCAATGATGCTTTTTTACATTCTCTATTCTCAATATAAACGTATATCAAAAACGTTGTAGGTTTGATCAAATACTTGCCATTTATATAGTACCACATCAAAACAGACAGCATAGCATTGTATAAAAAAATAAAATCACAAAATTTGATGTCAGCGATGTAGAAAAATAATGAAAGGAGCAAATCAGATTTTGAATATTGTAATGGTCAGTGCTTTTGGAACGTTTTGATTGGACATGAAGCATATATACTATATGTATAGACTTTCCTTCCACTTTGTATGCTATGCAATGGGCTTGACCTTCATTGTACAGGCGGTATGTATTGTGCTAAAAGTTATGATTCAAAATATGAAACAATAATTTTTTATTGTAAGACAGAGAGCCATTTTATGATGACTGTCCTTTATTGTATAAAGAAAACCTCGCATTAGACGCATGAAAAAGCCGCCTGTCGTTGAGGTAGAAGTGAAAACTCCTTTTTACTATCATACAATTGCCATCTGCCAACTGTAAAAAATAGCGAAAAGGAGATCTGCCTATGGGTATTACGGATATCCATAGTTTATGGTATACAAAATGGCATTTCAAATATCATATAGTATTTGCTCCGAAATATAGGAGAAAAATATGTTTTACTATAAAAAAATAAAGCAATAGTGAAAATATTGAAAAAATTGCGTGAGTGGAAAAGAGTGAATATATAAAAGGCAGAAGTATATTCGAATCATATACATATGCTCGTAAAGATACTACTTAAATGAATATATCAAGTTTTATGAGGAAAAGTAATACAATGTTATCGTAACAACTTGGTATGTTGAAATACAAATATAGAAACAGAGAATTTTGGTATAGAGGCTATTATGTTGCTACAGCAGTAAAAAAAGCCGATAATATTAGCAAATCCATTCAGATAAAATCCATTAAAAGAACATCTGACGCCAGAGTGGGAAAACCCTTTTTAGGATAGCAGATAACACAGGCGCAGTTGGCAGACTAGGTTATGCATTTATCCATAAACGAGCAACAGAGAACTATACCTGTATAGAAAAAACCACCCGCTAAGCGAGTGGATGTTTTATTGTCTATTACAATACTATACTTAAAAAATGAATGATTTCTTTGAACGGACCGTTTTTAGATAATTCTCATATCATCACATTCTATATCTGAATAATATAACTTTATCATGTTGACAAGTTTTTTATACTGCAATATTTCTTTTTTATTCATAAAATCAAAATCAATGTTTTCCCAATGATGTTGCTCTATATTGAGGATACTGCACTTCCCCTTTGCTATTGCTTGTATTCTCAGCAAAGAGCTTTTTTCACTCCGGACAGACAGTATAAAAGGCATTTCAAAAAAATATAAATTTGATTCCTATCCTCCTGAGAGCAGGTGATTCTAAGAGAATCTGCATGAAATATCTCACATTCTACTGCGATTTTTATCACATCAGATTTATCTTCTACATAATCTATCTGTTTTAACATAGTAGGAAGCTGATCTATTTTTTGAATATCCTCACAAATACTTTCACATAATAAAGTTTGTGACAAGCGGTTTAACAATTGCTTTTTTTCATCAATCATTTCCCTCACACCATCTTCATTGTCTAATTTGACCATTGCCATATATAATATATTTTGTTGTTGTCAGTTCTTTCAATCCCATCGGTCCTCTGGCATGGAGCTTTTGTGTACTAATGCCTATTTCTGCACCAAAACCAAACTGTCCCCCGTCTGTAAATCTGGTAGAAGCATTGACATATACTGCCGCAGCATCAATTTCATTTAAAAATCTTTGAGCATTTGTATAATTTTCCGTCACAATGGCTTCGGAATGACCTGTAGTATATTTTCTAATGTGTTCTATCGCCTCATCAAATGTTTCCACTACTTTTGCAGAAATGATATAATCTTCATATTCTGTTGCCCAGTCTTGTTCTGTTGCGGCAACAGCGCCTTCTACTAACTGGAGTGTTTTTTCATCTCCTCGTATTTCTACTTTTCTTTGCTGTAATGCTTTTCCAATTTCAGGCATAAATTCTTCTGCAATATTTTTATGCACCAAAAGGCTTTCGCAAGCATTGCATACGCCGGGTCTTTGTGTTTTAGCATTGATTACAATAGCCGCCGCCTTTTTTAAATCAGCGCTTTCATCTACATAAACATGGCAATTTCCAATGCCTGTTTGTATCACAGCAACAGTGCTGTTTTCTACTACATTTTTTATCAGTCCGGCTCCTCCTCGTGGTATCAGCAAATCTAAATATCCATTCAAACGCATCATTTCAGAAGCCGTTTCTCTACTGGTATCTTGGACAATCTGAACACATTCTTTTGGCAAACCTTCTTTTTGCACCGCTTCTTGAAAAAGCTCCACAATGGCTTTGTTGGAACCAATTGCTTCTTTTCCTCCACGAAGTATTACAGCACTGCCTGCCTTTAAACAAAGTCCAAAAGCATCTGCCGTCACATTGGGACGCGCCTCAAAAATAATGCCTATTACGCCCATAGGCACCCTTTTTTGCCCTATCATCAGACCGTTGTCCAACGTTTTCATAAATGTTACTTCTCCTACAGGGTCATCAAAAGATGCTACCTGACGCAAACCTTCCGCCATAGATAAAATTCTTTCCTCTGTCAATGTCAGCCTGTCAATAAAAGCACTTCTTACACCGGCTTTTTTTGCATTTTCCACATCTTGTTTGTTCGCCTGTAGTATTTTGTCCATACCTGTTAAAAGAGCTTCTGCTCCTTTTTGCAAAGCTGCATTTTTTATTGGTGTAGGCAATGTCGCCAATACAACAGATGCTTTCTTTGCTAATTTTGCCATTTCTAAAATATCACTCATATTTACAGCCTCCTCTAAAAAAACAAATACCGCTTTCTGTAACCATGCCATCTAATGCTATGTCTGTTTGTTCTACATCATATATATGTTTTACCACCTGTAATTGAAATAAATACCCTATTTTACAGCCCTTTTTTTGCTTTTGAAAATAGGTGTCATAATATCCGCCTCCATACCCAATGCGGTTTCCTTTGATATCCATTGCAACCGCCGGCACCAAAAAAAGACTTTTTTCTGTGGGCGTAATTGCAATGCTATTTTCTTTTTTTGGTTCTGGTATCCCCCATTTGATTTCTGTTAGTTCTTTTTTATCATTTAAAATGACAAACGTCATATTGCGGTTGCTTTCTGTAATAGGCACTGCTATTTTTTTATTATTTTCCCACATTTTTTCAAAAAAAGGAAGGGTTTGCGCTTCTGTCTTTGCAGAAACATAAGTAAATATGATGTCTGCCTTTTGATAAATTGTTGTTTGTGTGAGATTTTTCCATATTTCTACACTTTTTTGTAATATGCTTTCTTGGCAAAGCTGATCTCTTTTTGAAAGGATCTGCTTTCTTAACAGCTTTTTATTTTTTTCTTCCCTCAAAAAATGTTCCAATATCCTCTCCTCCTAATATACGATGTATCACCGTTGGATCCTCTCCTGACGCCACTACCATATGAACGCCTGCATTTTGGCAAATTTCCGCCGCTTGTATTTTCGTTGCCATACCTCCCACACTAAACTTAGAACCCTCTTGCCCTGCCATTTTATGAATTTGTTCTGTTACTTTGGGTATATAAGAAATTCTCTTTGCTTCCTGATAAGTTTTAGGGTCTTTTTCATAAAGCCCATCAATATCAGTCAATAATATCAATAAATCTGCTTCAATCAGTTCTGCTACCATAGCAGAAAGATTATCATTGTCGCTAAATTCAATTTCATATGTGGAAATGGTATCATTTGCATTGACAATAGGCACAACGCCTAATTCCAGCAGTGTATGCACTGTATTTAATGTATTTAACCGCCTTTGTTGGTTTTCAATTTCTTCTTTTGTCAACAATATTTGGGCAATAGCTTGATTATATTCCTTAAAAAAGTTTTGATAAATCTGTATCAAAACTGCTTGCCCTACTGCCGCCGCCGCCTGTTTTTTTCTCATTTCATTGGGTCTGTTTGAAAAAGATAGTCTTGCGCAACCAACGCCAATGGCTCCGGAAGTTACAAGCAAAACTTCTTTTCCTTGGTTTACCAAATCAGCAAGCACCCAAGACATACGTTCTATAGTTTTTAAATTTAAACGCCCATTTTCATATGTCAATGTAGAAGTGCCTACTTTTACAACAATTCTTTTGCTTTTTTGCAATGTTTGACGCATATCCAATTTTAACCGCTCCTCTTTTGTGTTTTACTGATATTCTACTACAAATACT
>DVLQ01000211.1 GCA_018715395.1 Candidatus Coprocola pullicola
GATGGCGATATTTACGACAAATAAGAATGACATTAAAATGAATAGAAAAGTCGTATTAGTGCCAAGTAAAAGTATTTCAGAGGGTATTTTGATAGCTTTTCTGAAAAGATTTTATTGAATTTGATTCTAAAATAGAGGGATGGTGGCATTTACCACAAATATATTTTTGATGTTTATATTTTCTGCAGTGATAAAGGGAATGAAGACAGGAAATAGTAAAATGTTGAAAAGTAATTTTTATATTTATGCATAGTAACAGCTCCTTTCTAAAAGAAAATGGTATTGCAGTTTCAATAAAGGGCTGTTGTCTATATATTTTAATGTAACAGAATCACAAGCACTGAAAGGAGAACCTACTATGAAAACAGATTTACAAATTGCACAAGAATGCACAATGGAGCCTATTGAAAAAATAGCACAAAAAGCCGGTATCTCAAAAGAATATATTGAGTGTTATGGAAAATATAAAGCTAAAATCAGCAGTAGTTATTATGATACCATAAAAGACAGAAAAGATGGAAAATTGGTGCTTGTAACGGCCGTCAATCCAACTCCAGCCGGAGAAGGCAAAACAACTGTGACAATCGGCTTAACACAGGCATTGCAAAAATTGGGTAAAAATGCCATTGCAGCACTGAGAGAGCCTTCTCTTGGTCCTTGTATGGGTATCAAAGGTGGCGCCGCAGGCGGCGGATATGCGCAGGTGGTGCCTATGGAAGATATCAACTTACATTTTACAGGAGATTTGCACGCTATTACAACAGCAAACAATTTGCTTTCCGCTATGATAGACAATCATATTCAGCAGGGAAATGCCTGCAATATTGATACAAGAAGAATTGTTTGGAAAAGAGCATTAGACATGAATGACAGAGCGTTGCGTCAGATTGTTGTAGGATTGGGTGGAAAAGCCCATGGCGTGCCTCGTGAAGATGGATTTCAAATTACAGTGGCTTCAGAAATTATGGCAATATTCTGTCTGGCAAAGGATTTGCAGGATTTAAAAGAAATGCTTGGCAAAATTATTGTAGGCTATACTTATGATGATAAAGCTGTGACAGCTCATGATATTGGCGCTGATGGAGCTATGGCGGCGCTGCTGAAAGATGCAATAGAGCCGAATTTAGTACAAACATTGGAAAATACGCCTGCATTGATACATGGAGGTCCTTTTGCAAATATTGCCCATGGCTGCAACAGTGTGAGAGCAACCAAAACGGCATTGAAATTAGCTGATTATGTGATTACAGAAGCAGGCTTTGGCGCGGATTTGGGAGCAGAAAAGTTTTTTGACATTAAATGCCGTAAAACAGGATTAAAACCGGATGCTGTTGTATTGGTTGCTACTGTTAGAGCGCTGAAATATAATGGGGGAATAACAAAAGAAAATTTAAATGCTGAAAATTTAGAGGCACTGAAAAAAGGATTTGTAAACTTAGAAAAGCATATTGAAAATATACAAAAATTTGGCGTGCCTGTTGTTGTTACATTAAATCACTTTGTATCGGATACACAAGCGGAAGTGGATTATGTAAAACAACGCTGTGAGGCAATGGGAGCAGATTTTGAAGTATCCCATGTTTGGGCAGAAGGCGGAGCGGGCGGAGAAGCTCTTGCCAAAAAAGTGCTGCAAACATTGCAAACAAAAGAAAGCCATTTTCATGTATTGTATGAAGATGATAGAACAATAGAAGAAAAAATAAATAAAGTATGTCATGAAATTTATGGAGCAGGCACAGTCAATTTTACAGCAGCCGCAAAAAAGACATTGGAACAAATAAAAAAACTCGGTTTTGAACATTTTCCTGTTTGTATGGCAAAAACACAATATTCTCTTTCTGACGACCCGAATTTATTGGGTAGACCAGAAGGGTTTACTGTCACAGTAAAAGAAATTCGTATTTCTGCCGGAGCAGGATTTATTGTAGCACTTTTAGGAGATATTATGACAATGCCAGGACTGCCAAAAAAACCTGCCGCACTGAACATTGATATTGATGAAAAAGGCAATATTGTTGGATTGTTCTAAAAAATATTACAAAAATAAAAGTGGCAATCAGCTTGAAAAAAGTAATGTCAGGAAATAAAAATGATATTTTGTCATGCGCTTTCAAATAAAAAGTTTTCAATAGGGCAGTTTTTCTGCTTTTTATAAAAGGTTTATTTTGTATAGGAGAGAAAATATATGAGTGGAAAAATCATTGATGGAAAAGCCATTTCGGCAGATATAAAACAAGAAGTAAAACTGGAAGTGGAAGCCTTAAATAAAAGGGGAATAGAGCCTTGCTTGGCTGTGATATTGGTAGGAGAAAACACTGCCTCCAAAGTGTATGTAAACAACAAAAAAAAGGCTTGCCAAGCTTGCGGCATACAGTCTGTTTCTTATGAGTTGCCTGAAAATACAAGCGAAAGAGAACTTTTGGATTTGGTAGAAAAGTTAAATCAAGATAAAAAGATAAATGGTATATTGGTACAGCTTCCTTTACCAAAACAGATTGACGAAACAAAAGTGATACTTGCTATTTCTCCTAAAAAAGATGTGGATTGCTTTCATCCACAAAATGTAGGAGCACTTCATACAGGTCAAAAGGGCTTTTTGCCCTGTACTCCCGCGGGGATATTGGAATTGATAAAAAGAAGTGGATATGATATTACATCAAAGCAATGCGTTGTCATTGGCAGAAGCAATATTGTGGGAAAACCTGCAGCAATGCTTTTGTTGCAGGAAAATGGCACTGTTACAATTTGTCATTCCAAAACAAAAGATTTGGCACAAGTGTGTAAAAGAGCCGACATTATTGTAGTGGCGACAGGAAAAATCAATACATTGACAAAAGATATGGTAAAACAAGGAGCTATTGTGATTGATGTGGGTATGAATCGCAATGAAGAAGGAAAGCTTTGTGGAGATGTGGATTTTGAAGCTGTAAAAGAGGTGGCAGAAGCCATTACACCTGTTCCCGGAGGAGTTGGTCCCATGACCATTGCTATGCTAATGAAAAACTGTTTGACAGCGGCAAAAGAGCAGGCGCAAGGATAATATAAAATAAAGTATTGTTATGGCAGAGTAAGTGATTGTGAGTTATGTGCTGATAAGACGGGGAGTTGCTTAACAGACGGAGTGTCTAACTGATACACTATACAATGACTGCATCCCGCTGCCACATATAAGATAAGACAATGTTCTCCTTTTATGTGGCAAGATGCCAACATGAAAGGAGATTTTTATGAAAGTAAGAAAATTGATATTAAATGCCTTTTTTATCGCCATGTATGTGGTATTAAGCTATGTTTCCATTAACTTAGGAAATATGGTGATTACAGTATCCGCCATTCCAATCATTATGGGAGGAATGCTTTTTGGACCGATAGCAGGTTTAGAAATCGGTTTGATAGGAAGTTTTTTAAATCAAATGTTAAAATATGGTATTACTCCAACTACAATATTGTGGATTTTGCCGGCAGGAGTCAGAGGAGGGATGATAGGTTTTTATGCAAAACAAAATGAATATCAATTACATCAAAAACAAATTTTATTTATTATTTTATTTAGCGGGTTTGTGGTAACTACTTTAAATACTGCTGTGATGTATATTGACAGCAAATTATATGGTTATTATTCTTTTGCCTATGTATTTGGGGCTTTGATTGCCAGATATATTTCAGCGGTGTTTACTTCTATGATATATTTTGCAATTATACAAGTTCTTTTGAAGTATACAGGTATATTTGAAAAAAACACTTTTTCCTAAATCATAGAATACTCTATATATAGGTTTTTCAAACAGATGTTACATCATACTGAATAAATTCCCTAAGGAGTTTTCCAACCCCGAGAATACATGGGAAATTGCTTATAATTCTATAGTTGTATATCTGTAACTGGGTAGAAAAATATTCAAAAGAACAAAACATATGAGATACATAAAAACGTTCGTTATCCTTCTGATGACGGAGTTCTACCTTTTCATCATACCTAGGTATAAACGAGCTTATGGCGAATTCTATGTTCTTGCAGTATGCGTTGGAATAAGGTCTTCTGTTTTGTAACTTCTAATCCATTGTCGAATGAGGACGCCTAGAGCGGTCATGAAGGGACTCCCAAGAGCTATTAAGCGATAAATGTATTGACCATTTTGTCTTTCTGGTCGCCTTAGAGATGCCATAACGTTGAGTATATTCAATAAATGATAAACGATATCTCATATCTTGTGTTATACTTGTCATGCAAAGATACTCTTTTGTAGCTATTTTGAGTTTGGGATTGAAATATAACACAAAATGAGTTTATCCTCGCTTTTTAAATATTCAGTTGTAACACATGTATTGTAATCCTACATTTCTAAATCATAGAACACTCTGCATTTATTGCATAAAAATAAAATTAAGGTTATAATATTTTTGACTAAAAAAGGTTTTGTTAAATGAATATGAAAATAAAAATGAAGAAAAAAATTTTTAAAAATGTAATTGAGTATAGAAAGAAAAGCAAATAACTGAAAAATTTTTTAAAAACCAGTGTTTTGATTATTGTTGAGAGCATGTAACGCCTGTAACAGAATTATGTGCTTGTTTAGAGAAATAAAAATGGTCATGAATAAAATGATAATAAAATAAAAAATAAGAAATCATATCCAAAATAGATTTAAAACAATAATTCCCTTTTTTGGTTTTGTACCAAGCTTGAAAAATTTTATGGAAAATTCTATCACATATCATCGCCAAAAGAATCGTAAACATGATATTTTGATTCTGGATAGGTAAGCATAAGTATCAAGACCATCTGTAACAATGGTAAGGGGAACTGTATCTGTGATATTGCTTGACTTTTCAAAGGGGGCAAGAGCAGTATTACACTAGATAAGCGAAAAGCAATTTCAGAATCCAACACTATTCAAAGATAATACTGCTGTTTTTATTTTAATATCAATTTGGTTAGTGTGCCATTGATCAGAGTATAGGTAGAATTTTTGCAGAAGAAAGTGAGAAATTGTTTTAAAAAAGAAGCAAAATGACAAAGCCAATGATAAATAGAAATGTGACAAACACAAAGAGAATTGTTCAATCATTTTTGTATTTGTCTGAGAGAGCAGGAAGCCTCAAAATAAAGAAAAAGAACAACTAAAGTGATATTTGGTACAACCCCAAATCTTTTAAAAAAAGCCTTGGTAAATATAGAAAACTTCTTTTTGGGAAAAGTTTAAATAAACAATAGCTTGATTTTATGATAAGTATCCTTATTTATACTTCTGATATAGTCAAAATTATTTGTATATGTTTAGCAAAAGGTCTTCCAAAACTAGAACTTTAATGGAATGTCGAGAATTTTTAGAATGATACTTAAAATGGATATAATAGTCGTATTTGTGCCAAGTAAAAGTATTTTTGGAGGCATTTTGGGTAGTCTTTATGAAAAGATTTTATTGGATTTGGTTCTAAAGTAAATGGATAGTGATATTTATGACAAACTAGAATGACACTAAAAATGAATAGAAAAGTCGTATTTATGCCAAGTAGAAGTATTTCTGCGACAAAAGGAACGTTCGGATAGCCTTTATGAGAAGGTTTTATTGTATTTGGTTCCAAAGTAAATGGATAGTGATATTTATGACAAACTAGAATGACACTAAAAATGAATAGAAAAGTCATATTTGTGCTAAGTAGAAGTATTTTTGGGAGCATTTTGGGTAGTCTTTATGAAAAGATTTTATTGTATTTGGTTCTAAAGTAAATGAATAGTAATATTTATGACAAACTAGAATGACACTAAAAATGAATAGAAAAGGCGTATTTGTGCCAAATAGAAGTATTTTTGGAGGCATTCGGATAGTTATTTATGGAAAGATTTTATTG
>DVLQ01000212.1 GCA_018715395.1 Candidatus Coprocola pullicola
TTTTTTCAATATTTCTCAAATTACTTTCCTTTTCTGGTAATAAAATACTTTTCTTCTATACTTTGACACAAATACAATATGATTTTTCATTTCGTATACAATAAATTATGTATATCTGCAATACCTCTATCATTTTTATCTCAACGCCAGAAGGCTTTTTTGAACCACGCGTCTAACGTGTGGTTTTCTCTATACAAAAAAACACCTATCACAATCATGATAGGTGTTTTTTTTTCAATTAGTTTAATTTTGCTTTTGCAGCATCTACCAATTTTGTAAAAGCAGCAGCATCTGTCACAGCCAAATCAGCCAACATTTTTCTGTTGATATTGATGTCAGCCAATTTCAAACCATGCATCAATTTGCTGTAAGAAATATCATTTAATCTTGCAGCAGCATTGATTCTTGTAATCCAAAGACTTCTGTATTCTCTTTTTGTTTGTTTTCTGCCTGCAAATGCATAAGCCATTGCTTTCATGACAGACTGTTTTGCTACTCTATACTGTTTGCTTCTGGCGCCTCTGTAGCCTCTTGCCAGTTTCAAAACTTTTTTATGTTTTTTTCTTGCGTTTAACGCACCTTTCACTCTTGCCATAATTCAAGTCCTCCTAATCGTATTTTGCCAAACAATTATGCGTATGGTAACAATTTTTTCTTTACACTGTTCAAAACTGTTTTGTCAACCAATGTAGCATGTCTTAAGTTTCTTTTTCTCTTTCTGGACTTTTTGCCAAGAATGTGCTGTGTATTGCATTTATTTCTTTTGAGCTGACCTGTTCCGGTAATTCTAAAACGTTTTGCAGCAGCTTTTTTTGTTTTTAATTTAGGCATGATATTACTCCTCCTGTGTTGTTTTATTAATTCTTTGGTGCAAGGAACATAACCAATGTTTTTGCTTCCATTTTTGGGGCTTTGTCAATCACTCCATATTCTTCTACATCTTTTGCAAAATTTTCAAGTATCACAGCAGATGTTTTGGAGTGACCAATCTCACGACCTCTAAAACGGATACTTACCTTTACTCTGTCGCCATTTTTCAAAAATTCAATTGCTTTTTTCACTTTTACCTGCACATCATGGGTATCTATGCTGGGAGAAAGACGCAACTCCTTAATATCAACGGTTTTTTGTTTTTTTCTGGCTTCTTTTTCTTTTTTTGTCTGATCAAATTTATATTTGCCATAATCCATAATACGGCAGACAGGCGGCTTTGCAGTAGGCGCAATTTTCACCAAATCCAGTCTTCTTTCATCTGCCAGCTTTTGTGCCTCCCTGGAAGAAACAATGCCAAGCTGTTCTCCGTTTTCATCAATCAGTCTGATTTCTTTGTCCCTAATTTGCTCATTAATCATTAACTCAGTAATATAAAGCACCTCCCAATAATATACAAGTTTTTTTTCATAAAAAAAGCAGATAGAAGTACTATCCACTGAAATATACCTGCCAAAGACAACAGCAAAACTGCTTTTTGCCGATTTTTCCTTGTCTGTATGAACCTTACGCACCTCTTGTGGCAAGGTGAGAAGTGGATACTTCTGCTTTGTTACCATAGCAGTATAGCACCAAAAAAAGTAAATGTCAATATTTTTTTATATTATTTTGATATCATGATTTTCTGTTTTTTTCCAAAAAGCCATTTTTCATGTGTTCTTTTTTCATATCTTTCCATGGCTTGCCATATTCTTTCATATACCATGACCTTTCCTTATTTAGGCTTTTATAGCGTCATTTCACTTCACTCATTTTAAAATCACTTATACAATATATACCCCATTATTTTAATACTTCTATACGCTCTTTGTTGCTTTTTTCAAAAAATGGCTTTCTCACACGTACTTTTTTCATATCTTTCTACACTTTCTCATACAAAAAAGCCTTCCTAAGTATAAGGAAGGCTTTTATAACATCATTCTGTTACAGTTGTATTGATATTACTTGTTCTTGTTTTTATTTCTTGTTGTATTCTTGCAATCACATCTTGCAAGTCAAGCTGTCCTTCTTCTCCCTTTTCTCTGGAACGAAGAGAAACTTTTCCGGCCGCCTCGTCTTTTTCTCCTACCACAATGATATAAGGCACTCTTTCATTTCTTGCCTCTCTAATTTTATATCCTATTTTTTCTGCTCTGTAATCTGTTTCCACACGAATGCCTGCCGCCTCTAATTTGTCAGATACTTCTTTAGCATAATCGGCAAACTTTTCAGAAATAGGCAGTACTTTTACCTGCACAGGAGCCAACCATGTAGGAAATTGTCCTGCAAAATGTTCAATCAATATACCAATAAAACGCTCAATACTGCCAAAGCATACTCTATGAATCATAACAGGACGTTTTTTAGTACCATCTGCCGCCGTATATTCCAGTTCAAAGCGTTCAGGCATTTGCATATCCAGCTGTATTGTACCGCACTGCCATGTTCTGCCAATAGAATCCTCCAAATGGAAGTCAATTTTTGGTCCGTAAAATGCGCCGTCGCCTTCATTTACAGTATATCCAATACCGTTTTCTTCCAAAGCATCTCTCAAACCATTTGTAGCCAATTCCCATGCTTCATCCGAACCCATGCTGTCCTCAGGACGTGTAGAAAGTTCAATGTGATATTTAAAACCAAATAATTTATATACGCTGTCAATTAAACTAATTACGCCGCTGATTTCATCTTTAATCTGCTCTTCTGTCATAAAAATGTGCGCGTCGTCTTGGTTAAAGCAACGTACCCTCATCAAGCCATGCAACGCTCCGGATTTTTCATGTCTGTGAACAAGTCCAATTTCTCCAACTCTCATAGGCAAATCTCTGTAAGAATGCATATCTTGTTTGTATACCAGCATACCGCCGGGACAATTCATAGGCTTTACACAAAAATCATGTTCATCAATGATTGTGGTATACATATTATCTTTGTAATGATCCCAGTGACCGCTCGTTTCCCAAAGCTCCCTGCTTAATATAATAGGGGTGCTGATTTCTACATATCCTGCTTTTTTATGAATTTCTCTCCAATATTCCAAAAGTGTATTTTTTAACACCATACCCTTTGGCAAAAAGAAGGGAAATCCCGGACCCTCTTCTAAAAGTGCAAATAATTTTAATTCTTTTCCCAGTTTTCTATGGTCACGCTTTCTTGCCTCTTCCATCATCGTCAAATATGCTTCCAAATCAGACGCCTTTGTATAAGCTGTGCCATAAATTCTGGAAAGCATTTTGTTTTTTTCATTCCCTCTCCAATATGCTCCTGCAACAGAAGTAAGCTTGATAGCTTTGAGGGGCTTTGTACTCATCAAATGAGGGCCTGCGCAAAGGTCTGTAAATTCTCCTTGCTTATAAAATGAAATGACTGCGTCTTCTGGCAAATCCTCAATCAGTTCCACTTTATATGGCTCGTCTTTTTCTTTCATGAGGGCAATCGCCTCTGCTCGAGGTAATTCAAACCGTTCTAATTTCAAGTCTTCTTTTGCAATTTTTTTCATTTCTTTTTCGATTGCTTCCAATTCTTCAGGAGAAAATGGTTTTTCTCTGTCAAAATCATAGTAAAAGCCTTCTGAAATAGACGGACCAATGGCTAATTTTGTATCAGGATACAATCTTTTGACAGCCTGTGCCATCACATGGGAGGCAGTATGTCGAAAAGCCTCTTTTCCCGCTTCCTCTTCAAATGTACAGATACTCACCTGCGCATCTTTATCCACTATAAAACGCAAATCTTTTGTTTGTCCATCTACAATACCTGCACAGGCATTTCTGGCAAGCCCTTCACTAATACTCAAAGCAATATCATATACAGACATTGCTTTGTCAAATTCTTTTACAACACCATCTTTTAATGTAATTTTCATGTTTTTTCTCTCCTTAAATATTTAAAATTCACTTTTAGGGATTAAAAAAAGCCCTTGTCCCCTTCTCCTTGGAAAAAGGGACGAGAGCATGTGCTTCCCGCGGTTCCACCCTATTTGTTTATAAACCACTCATTTATGACGATAACGTAGTCAACGGGCTGTATTAAAGCCGCTCCGAGGTGGTTTTCACATTCACCTTTAGCAGAAACGCTCACAGCCAAAAAAAGAAAAAATTCTCTTTTGTCGTTTCTTCTCTGTGTGCCTCAGGTGGGCTACTGTCCTCATCAATGCTTTTTACACATTATATCATATCTATTTTTTCTGTCAATACTGAAAATACATTTGTTTTATTATTTTTGTTATAAACATATAGTTCTTTTTTATAAACTATCAAAACCAGCCTTCCTTTTTATAAAATATCATGCTCATTGATACCACCGCAATAAAACATGTCATCTCTTTTGTTATGGATATGCATTTCTTTCTTATAAACTATCAAAACCAGCCTTTCTTTTTATAAAATATCATGCTCATTGACACCACCGCAATAAAACGTGTCATCTCTTTTGTTATGGATATGCATTTCTTTCTTATAAACTATCAAAACCAGCCTTTCTTTTTAAAAAATATAATGCTCATTGACACCACCGCAATAGAGAGTATAATCACCATACCATAACTATGATTCCAGTTATATTCAGGCATATCAAAGTTCATGCCATACCAGCCTACTATCAACGTCAAAGGAAGACATATGGTTGTAATTACAGTAAATATTCTCATAATATGGTTTAAATTGATATCCACTTGCGCTTGATAGGATTCTCTCACTTGCGTAACAGATTCTCTTAAATTCAGCACATTTTCATAAAAGCGCTCTGTTTTTTTTTCCAATCTGTTCAAACATCTGATTGTTTTTTCATCAAAAATATTGTTTTCATTTTCTTCCAATCCTTCTAAAACATCTAATATTTGCTCATAATATTTTTTCAAAATCATCAGTTTTTTTCTCAAAGATATAATCTCTTTTACACAATCTCTCTTTTGAGCAGTAATCAAAGCTTGTTCCAGTTCCACAATTTCTTTTTCCAAATCATCAAAAAGAGAAATGTCACTTCCTGTCAATTTTGCAAAAAAATCAAAAAAAAGTCTGTTTATAGTCGCTTTTTCTCCCAACAATGCGATACTATTTTCCATCATCTTTTTCCATTTTATAGGTTCGTCTGAAAAAATCAAAAAAAAGTCTTTTTCCAAATAAAATAACACTTTTCTTTGTCCGCCGTATAAATTTTGATAGTCAATGGTATTGATACAAACAAAGTCAAATCCGTCTAAACATTCATAATAAGCATATTTTGAAATCTCCTGAAAAGGAGTATACAATATCTGAAATTTTTCCGCCACTTCCTCCCACTGATGTTCATGAAACATACCTATTGCAGCAGTTCCCTTTTTTGGCGGATAGGCAGTTTGTTCTTTTTGTTCTACTTTTCCATTCTCTGCTACATAAAACAATTCCTATCACCCTTTCTTTTACAGTATGCCCCCTTTCTGATAACAATATAAACTGATTGGTCAATTTATTATCATAATATCTTTTTTTGCATATCATCCTATTTATAACTTTTCCATAAATTAACGGTGAATTTATGATTCAAATGTATTTTTCTCATTGCAATAATATAGAAACATTAGTTTTCTTACTTGATTACTTCTTATGCAATTTGACTTAAAAAAGAAACAGACGCGTCGCCTATTTTACAAACCTTTCCTTGATATGTCATAAAGCCTAAACCATGTTCTTCTTCCCATGTGCAGGAAAATTCAAATCCAATGCAACAAATTTCGTTTTGTTTCACATTTATAATATGCACAATATCAGGCGTTATCAAATAAGAAAGCTCTTGTATGTTATTTACTTTAGGCAGTCTTTGTTTATACTCTTCTTTTTCATAAAAATCAATCCATTTTTTTGTATATTAGGATATTCTTTGAATAATGCTTCCAATATATTTTTTAAAATCATTTGCTGATTTTCAATGACAAATTCTATTGCTTGTATATGCTCTTGCTCAATGACAATCTCTTCTTCTCCTCCACATTCTACTACAATTATCTCATATTGATATTGATTTTCTTCTGCCCAAAATTGTTTTTGAAACCAATCCAGTTGCAAATAACTGATTCCCTGTTCTATTAATGCCTTTTTATGATATAATTTTTTCATACAGCCTCTCCTTCAAACAATCCATATATCGTTAACAAAGTTTTTTAATGACAGTTTTCATCAAATAAGTATTGACAGTTTTACTTTTTTGTGATAAGCACTGCCATAATTTACAAAAAGTCCTTTTTCTTTTGAATATTTTGTGTATTGCAGTGTATGACAACTACTCAAAGCTCCCACTGCATCTAAACAGGGGGATATCCTGTCGTAAAAGAGAGTATCCTCTTTTTTTCAGCTATTTCCGGAGCGTACCAATACAGCTTGTCCTTCATTTTTATCAATCAATTCTGCCACTTCTTCTAATTAAAATCCAAAGCAATATAACATTACTCTGTTCCATAAAAATCAACAAAAAAATTTGTCTTTTTTGTATTACTGCTAGACAGTAAAAGAGAATTGTCTTCACATTCTTCTTTTGCTAAAAGAACCTCTCAAAATTTTCTGCTGTCCATATATTTTCTCTGTAGCTTCCTTTGGCATTTTCCATCATTTCTTTTTCTGTTACAGCCAAACCAATTTCGACAATTCTTGTCTTAAATGGGGCTTTAAAAATTTTCTCTATTGTTTTTTCCAGTTTTACAAAATTATTTCTGTCTACATTAATGCCATATTCTATCACATCTAAATCGACTTCCTTATCACTGCAATCAATTTCTATACCGGAAATATATTTAATGTTTACTTCTCATGCGGCTTTTTCTGCTTCTTGATGTGTCAAATAATTATAATCCATAACCAACATAAAATAAATACCTGCTTCTTTACACCAATTCTTTTGGCGTTAGTTCTTTAGCATCACTAAAATAAGAAGGCATATGTAAATCAATAAAAAAATTTATTTTTTTGCTTCATTCTTTTCTTTTTTTGGATATAGTCTATTTTTACTCCATATCTTTTTTCATCAAAAAACCTGCTCTCATCTAGCAGGTAGTTTTTGCTATGTAGGCATAGTTCTATGTTTCTGGCTTATGCATAACCCAGTCTGTCAACTGCGCCTGTATTACTTGCTACCTTTAAAAGGGTTTTCTTTTTCTAACTGCAGTGTCAGCTGTTCTCCTAATTGATTTGCTATATACTGCATTTTTGCCGCTGTATCAACATAATAGCCTTTGCATCAAAACTCTCCATATTCTATACTTATATTTCAACTCATGAAATTGTTCTATCGCATGATATACTTTTTTTGCACAAAACATGATATAATTCTTTGAAGTGGTATCTTTGCAGACATATATATAATCTGGAGATACTTCTTCTTTTCGTATATCCACGCCTTTCCACCATAGAATCTTCTCAATCGTTCCCCAATTACTTTTCTTTTTTAGTAATAAAACACTTTTGTGCTATACTTTGGTGCAAATACAATATGATATTTGTAATTGCATTTTACATGCCACAAACTATGTCTATCCGTAATACCTATATACTTCTTTTTTATTATTTTTACAGTTGTCAAATCACAATTCTATGATAGTAAAAAGGAGTTTTTAGCTCTACCTCAACGCCAGAAGGTTTTTTTGAAACACGCGTCTAATGCGTGGTTATCTCTATACAAAAAAGCCGGTAAAATATTTTTTACCGGCTTTTGCACTGCACTCTACAAGAATCGAACTTGCGACCTTTCGGTCCGGAGCCGAACGCTCTATCCCCTGAGCTAAGAGTGCCCAATTTTATACCACTGTATATTTTACACACAAAAATATTGTCTGTCAAACATATTTTTTTATTTGATGCTTTTTATATTATCCATACCATAAAAATAAATAAAATGCATAAAACCATAAATAATACTTTTTTCATATTATCTTTTTGCTATGATACTGATATAAAATATCATTTCTTGGAATTTTTCAACTATCTTATTTTTATAATATTGTATCATTTATTGTATTTGCAAAAACAGCTAAATTGCCCATATGAAAAGACAATGATTAAAAATATAAAAAAGCGAAGCAATATACTTCGCTTCCGAGTGTATACAGACTATATTTTATAAATGTCATATAGCGCAAGGATTTGACAAATGAAGTGTTTTCCAAATGCAATCTTCATTTACTTCTGACCAGAAAAGCAGCACATTTCAAAGCATTTATACCAATAAAACAAACTGTTTATACTTTCGGTCAAAAACTTGAGTGAAATGCGTTTTTGCCCACACTCTCGCATACTTCGCTTTTTTATTTACGGAACAAATGTATCTTCTTCTTTTTGTTGTATTACTGTTTGATTTGTCTGCTGATTCTGTTTTTGTTTTTGTTTTAAAAAATTTTCTAAAAGGGACTGAATTTCTGTTTCATCAAAAAAATCTTTTCCAAAAGAATACATATTTTTCCCTCCTTTTTCATCATTATATACTATGCTTTAGAGAGAAAAACTGTTCCATCTTATGATTGTGTAATATTATTTATATTATATAAAACTGATATTTTTACATTTTGCTGTAAAAATAATTTTTTAAATATCATCATCGTATCACTACTCTATTCATTTATATGGCAGTTATATATTGACAAAAAAAGTAATCTGATGTCTTTAAGGCTTTTTAATCTGTTGTAAACAACCTCTCTTTTGCAAAATCATCATTTGATTCTTGTTTTACTCCAACAAACAAAGATTCTTCCTACAATTTCATTAAAAAAACACTTCATTTGTCCAAAAACTTTTGCCATTGTAAAACTATATTTACAAATCGTCAAAAAAAGAATATTCTCTTCTTGTTTATATTTCATCTAATATGATTAATCCAGCCTTCAAAAGCATTTTCGCAAAAACACTGCCTTCTATCAACTGCACATTGTTCTTTGCAGCACACTCTTTTGCAGCATTGCTATAAGTATTTTTGATTGAAATAATCCACATACCATAAATAGAACCGTCACTTTGTTGATACAGTTGTTTTTGATGAATTTGTATTTGCTCCATAACCCATTTATCTATTTCAGAAATATCATGCGCCACTTTGACACACAATATTAACCCTAACTGTTGAAATTCTGCTACAATATCTGTATACTGTTTTTCTCTTTTGGGTAATATTTGCACAAAAATAGCGCCTTGCTTTTGCAGATAACATTTTATTAATTTATCTATATGATCTGTTTCAAAAAAATCCTGCATTATTTTCAAAAACATTTTTGTCAATGTTGTTTGTATTTGTGACAAAGTGTGTATTGTATTTTTTTGTTTTTGATTTTCAAGAGCATATTCTACACTTTTTTGCAGATATGATATATCCATATTTGTTTTTGGAATTTTCATGCAAGAACATAACGCATCATCTGCATATTCTTCTCTAAAGGCTGAAATAATGCCGTTTTCATCTTTTTCTCCTTCAAAAAGAAATTTTATAGGCAGCAAAAAACCAATATCTATGCTTTCCTCTTTTTTTATCACTGTTTTTTCTGCTCTATTTGAAACAAACTCTTTTTGATATTGTTCCAAAGTCAACCATTGTCCTATGACTTTTACAATTGTAAATTTTTGATCAAAAAGAGGAATCACCACGATATCTCCTATTTTAAACTCTAATAAAAACCGCCATAAACCATATCTTTGTTTTATTTTTTCTCCCCAAAGGGCAATTATCTTTTTTTCCAAAAAATCTCTTTGTCCTTTACCAATAAGACTAGCGTCTTTCATAGCAGACACAAAATCCCTTTCTTTTGCAATATCCGAAAATCCAATGGACAAATATCCCTTTGCCAAAAATCTATAAGAATCCTCCGCACAATGAGAAATTCTATGTATCCATACTGCCATACATGTTTCCCTTACTGATAAGATTTTGCCAATGCTTCAAATGCAGGCAGTGACTTTTCAATGGTTTCTCTTGACACACAGTAAGCAATCCGCACATATCCTGGGCAACCAAAACCTATGGCCGGAGTCAACAAAAGCCTATACTGCTTCGCCTTTTGACAAAACGCTTCATCATCTTCTTCCAATGCTTTTACAAAAAGGTAAAATGCTCCTTGTGGTTTAATGCACTGATATCCATACGACTGCAATGCTGTATAAAGCAATTCTCTATTTCCATCATAAAATGCTACATCTGTCAGCTCGTCACAGCATTCTGCCACAACTTTTTGCTGCAAAGCCGGCGCATTCACAAAGCCCAATACCCTTGTAGCCACTTCTGCGCCTTGTTTAATCTCGTCATAATCTTCCAATTGACTTGGTAATACCAAATACCCTATTCTATCTCCGGGCAAAGAAAGAGATTTTGAAAAAGAGTATGCTACAATCGTATTTTTATAATAATCAGGTACATACGGAACCTCTGCTCCGTCATATACCAGTTCTCTGTAAGGCTCGTCTGCAATCAAATAAATATCAGTACCATATTCTTTTTGTTTTTCTTCTAATATACATCCTATTTCTGCAATAATACTTTCATCATATACTACTCCTGTAGGATTATTAGGAGAATTAATTAAAACAATCTTTGTTTTTTTTGTAATAGACTGTTCCAATGCTGTCAAGTCAGGTAAAAATGTTTCTAAATTCGGCGGTACTGCCCGTAACACCGCCCCTGCATTCATAGCATATGCCGTATATTCGCTAAAAAAAGGGGCAAATGTCAACACTTCTTCTCCAGGGTTTAAAAGCACTTTAAATATGACATTGAGTCCTCCGGCCGCTCCCACTGTCATAATAATATTTTCTTCATCAAAATTTGTATCAAAACGACGGTTCAAGTGATTTGCAATTTTTTTTCTTACTTCTGCATATCCTGCTGTATCCGTATAACCATGTAATATGATTGTGTCTTCTTGTTGTAATATTTCAATAGCTGTTTTGTTGATACTTTCTGGCGCTTTGACATTTGGATTACCAATACCAAAATCATATACATTTTCGGCGCCATATTGTTCTTTCATTTTTTTGGCTTCTGTAAACAGTGCGCTGATACCGGCGCTTTTTTCAATTAGTTTTTTCATATTTTGGGAAATCATATTTCGTTCTCCTTTTTTATAAGAGGGTTATTATTTTTACTGTTCTACTGCTCTCATCCATTTTTATCTCTTGATTTTCTTTTTATATTATTATAAGTTTTTTTATATTTTTTCTCAACCATAAATTCTATTTTTTCAAAAAAAGCCTTATTTGTTCCAAATAAAATTGAAACAAATAAGGCTTATCTTGTTATCGCATTTTTCTTGTTACTTTCAATCTTGCCATAGCTCGAGATAGTGCAGCTTTACTGCTGTGATATTCTATAATACTTTGTTTTTGACGAAGACGTTCTTCCGCTCTTTGTTTTGCCTCTTCTGCACGACGAACATCAATTTCGTCCGCCCATTCGCAAAAATCTGTCAAAACGGTTACTTGATTAGGAAGTATTTCTACAAATCCTTCTCCAACGGCCGCTTCTTTTTTCACACCATTTATTTTCAATGTCAATTCTCCTGCTTCCAATGGCGTTACCATACATTCGTGATGAGGCAATATGCCGTAAGAGCCATCCACTCCTATAAATGTAATCATCTCACAAGGTCCTTCATAAAACTGTCTGTCACTGGCCACCACTTTTAAATAAAATGTTTCAGCCATAAGCCAACACCTCTCATTTCCGGCTTTCTGCTTCTAATTTTTCCGCTTTTTGCTTCACTTCTTCTATATTGCCTACCATAAAAAAGGCTTCTTCAGGATATTCATCCATATCGCCATTGATGATAGCTTTGAATCCTTTTATGGTTTCTGATATAGGAACATACCTCCCTTTTTGCCCTGTAAAATTTTCGGCTACACTAAAAGGTTGTGACAAAAATTTCTGTATTTTTCTAGCTCGATATACAGTCAACTTATCTTTTTCATCCAATTCCTCCATACCCAGTATTGCAATAATATCTTGCAATTCCTTGTATCTTTGCAATATTTCCTGTACTTTTCTTGCTGTATTATAATGTTGTTGTCCCACAATGTCTGCTTCCAATATACGAGAAGTAGATTCTAAAGGGTCTACAGCAGGATAAATACCCTGTTCTACAATTTTTCTGGATAATACCGTAGTAGCGTCTAGGTGAGCAAATGTAGTAGCCGGAGCAGGGTCTGTCAAATCATCTGCCGGCACATACACTGCTTGAACAGATGTAATAGAGCCGTTTTTTGTAGAAGTAATTCTTTCTTGCAATTCTCCCATTTCATTTGCCAATGTAGGCTGATAACCTACAGCAGAAGGCATACGTCCCAAAAGCGCAGAAACTTCAGAACCGGCTTGCACATATCTAAAAATATTGTCTATAAACAAAAGGACGTCTTGCTTTTGCACATCTCTAAAATACTCCGCCATGGTCAATCCTGTCAAACTAACTCTCATACGAGAGCCGGGAGGTTCGTTCATTTGTCCAAAAACAAGGGCGGTTTTTTCCAGTACGCCGGATTCCTTCATTTCATGCCACAGGTCATTTCCTTCACGGCTTCTCTCTCCTACCCCTGTAAAAATAGAGTATCCCCCATGTTCTGTAGCTATATTATGAATCAATTCCTGTATCAGTACTGTTTTTCCAACGCCGGCTCCGCCAAACAAGCCTGTTTTTCCTCCCTTTGCATAAGGAGCCAGCAGATCGATGACTTTGATACCCGTTTCAAGTACTTCTACTGTAGAGCTTTGTTCTGAAAAAGAAGGCGGCTGTCTATGTATCACCCATTTTTGACAGTCTTCTTCTATTGTTGTGCCATCTATTGTTTCACCCAGTACATTAAACATCTTTCCAAGCACAGCTTCGCCAACGGGTATTTTGATACCCTCTCCCGTAGCTGTTACTTCCATACCTCTTGACAATCCTTCACTGGCAGAAAGCATAATGCAGCGTACAATACGATTTCCCATATGTTCTGCTACTTCCATTACCTGTCTTTTTCCATTATTTTCTACTGTCAGAGCTTCTTTTATGGAAGGCAGAGTTCCTGTTTCAAAACAAACATCAACCACAGGCCCTATCACCTGTACGATTTTTCCTTTTTCCATATTGTTACACTCCTCTTTTTTCATTGCTTACAAGGCATTTGCACCGCCGGCAATTTCTGTAATTTCTTGTGTTATGGCAGCCTGCCGTTCTCTATTATATCGTAACGACAAGTCTTGAAGCATTTCTTTTGCATTATCCGTAGCAGACTGCATTGCTGTCATACGAGCATAAGTCTGAGCTGCAAAAGCCTCCACCAACGCTCCATAAATAAGCCCTTTTACATAGTTTGGCACAATTTTATCCAAAACCTCTTTGGGAGAAGGGCTATACCGCAGTATTCTTATATAATCGTCTATATCTGACTTTTTTTCCAACTCTTGAAACCTCTTTTTTTTCAAAGGCAAAAGCTGAATGAGTTCCGGTTCAATTTTTACACTGGAAATCATTTTTGTATAAATAATATAAACCTCATCTAGCCTTTTTTCCTGAAATGCTTCCAAAACTGTTTCTGCAATACTTCTAGATCCATACCGAGAAGGCTTTTGCGCCAAATACAAAAATTCCGTATCTATATGAACATTCATTTTACGAAACGCTCTTGCGCCAACCTGACCTACCAAAAACAATATGTTCTCTCCCGGCTTTTTCATTTCTTGCTCTGCCAGTTTAATCACATTATGGTTATAAGCCCCTGCCAAGCCTTTATCTCCGGTTACTATAATATAACCCTTTTTTCTTTTTTCCTCAGGCATATCGCTTCTTTTATCAAAATATTTATGAGGAATTTCTGTAGAATGTTCTAATATATCTGCAATAGTAGATTGCAGTAATTCAAAATAAGGCTCTGTATTTTCCAGTGTTTTTTTTGCTTTTTTTAATTTTGTAGAAGAAATCAAATACATAGCATTTGTAATTTTCATAGTATCTTCTATACTTTTGATTCTGGTTTTAATCTCACGCATATTTGACATGGCAAATCACCTGCCTTGAAATTTTTGCAGCATTTCATCTAATTGTTCCAACATCTCGTCAGAAAGCGTTTTTTCTGTATCAATTTTTTTCATCAATGCAGCATAATTTGTTTCTGCAAACAAAAATAATTCTTCTTGTTGTTGTTTTACTTCACTTTCCGCTACAGACATAAAACATCTTTTGTTGGCGGCATAAAGCGCTACAATTTTTCTATGCAAACTGAGAGGATGATATAAAGGCTGTTTTAATAACTCTACAAGACGCACGCCATGCTCCAGCATAGTCTTTGTAGAAGCATCCAAATCCGAGCTAAACTGTGTAAATGCCTGCATTTCTCGAAACTGTGCCAAATCAATTCTCAAACTGCTTGCTACTTTTTTCATAGCTTTTGTTTGTGCAGCACCGCCAACACGAGATACAGAAAGCCCTACATTTACAGCAGGACGCACACCTGAGAAAAACAGCTCGCTTTCCAAAAATATTTGTCCGTCTGTAATAGAGATTACATTTGTAGGAATATATGCCGCCACATCTCCTGCCAATGTTTCGATAATTGGCAATGCAGTGATAGAACCGCCTCCATGCTCTTGGTCTAAACGTCCCGCTCTTTCTAAAAGTCTGGAGTGCAAATAAAATACATCTCCGGGATATGCCTCGCGTCCCGGCGGTCTATGAAGTAACAAAGACATCGCTCGATATGCTACAGCATGTTTTGACAAATCATCGTATACAATCAGCACATCTTTTCCTTTATACATAAAATATTCCGCCATAGCCGCACCGGCATAAGGAGCAATATATTGCAATGACGCCGTATCGCTTGCCGGTGCAGATACAATGATAGTATACTCCATAGCGCCTCTTTTTTCTAAATTGGAGGCAATCTGTGCCACGGTAGATGTTTTTTGTCCTATCGCCACATAAACACAAATCACGCCGTTTCCTTTTTGGTTTAATATCGTATCCACAGCAATCGCTGTTTTTCCCGTTTGTCTATCGCCAATAATCAGCTCGCGTTGTCCACGTCCAATGGGAAACATAGCGTCAATAGCCAGTATACCCGTTTCCATAGGCGTGGTAACAGGCTGTCTTGTAATCACGCTGGGAGCCTCTTGTTCTAAAGGACGATACTCGCTTGCTTGTATACTACCTTTTCCATCAATAGGATTGCCCAAGGCGTCCACTACTCTTCCCAAATAGTTTTCTCCTACCGGAACGCCTGCCGCTTTTGCTGTTCTTTTTACTAAAGTTCCCTCTACAAGCCCTTCTTCAGAACCCAATATGACACAGCCTGCTGTTTTTTCTTCCAAGCTTTGCACAATACCTTTTACGCCTGTTTCAAACTCCACCATTTCTCCATACATGGCATTTTCAATGCCATATACTGTGGCAATGCCATCTCCGGCTCGTATGATGTGTCCTGTTTCGGAAACTTCTGTTTTCATCTCATAATTTTGTATCTCCTGTTTTAGCAGAGATAAAATTTCTTCTGAACTTATGGTATTGCTCATGCCCTTTCACCTCCGCATAATGTCTTTTTCATTTCTTTCAAAGCCGTTTTTAAACTTCTGTCATACTCTTTTGTACCTGCTTTTAATACAAAACCGCCCAATAAAGAGGCGTCTTTTTTAATCTCCAATATAATCCGTTGTTTTTTTTCCTTTTGGCAAAGAAATGTTTTCAGTTGTTCTATAGTAGTTTTTTCCGGCTCTGTCACACAATATAATGTTGCTTTTAATATATTTTGCTCAAAAAGCGTTCTTTCTTTCCATATTTGCACAATATCAAAAAAATCTTGCATTTTATGATGATCGCAAAGAACTTTTAAAAAACTTTGCATACTTTCGGGAAAAAGTTTTTCAATAATACTATGTTTTTCTTTGATTGTGACAACAGGATTTTGCAATGCCTGCTGCAATTCTAGGCTGGATTCCAATATCAATTTAGATTCCAAAATGCTTTTAGAATCCATGTTTAATTCAAATAAGAGTTGTGCAAACAATGCTTCATTCATTGTTTTTCACCTGCCTGTGTCAAAAACTCTTGCAGTTTTTTTTCGTCTGCAGCAGCAGTATTATTTTCTTCTATTAGTTTTTCAGTCATGGATAATGCCAAATTTACAATACTTTCTCTAGCTTCTTCCATTGCTTTTTGTTTTTGTATTGCAACGCTTTTTTCAGCAGATAACTTAATTTGTGTCGCTTCTTGTTTTGCATCCGCTATCAGTTTTTCATATTCCACTTCAGCGCGGTTTTTGGCTTGCTGTACAATTTCTTTGCCTTCTTGCTGCATTTTGGAAATAGACTGCTGATACCGGCAATATAATTCATTTGCTTGTTGTTTTTGTTTTTCTGCTTCTTCTAAAGCGTTTTCAATCCCCTTTTGTCTTTTTTCAATAATATCTGTTACAGGCTTAAAAAGAAATTTTTTCATTAATAAGTATAGTATAATAATATTAATGATAGTATAAATCAGTTCCGCATTTAATGTTAACATACTTCCTGCCTCCTGTTCCTTTTTATATTATTTTAGGAACAATATTACAAGAGCAACCAATAAACCATAAATCGCCGTTGCTTCCGCCAATGCGCAACCTAAAAGAAATGTTTTATTAATTTTATCCGCCGCTTCGGGTTGCCTTGCAATGGCTTCTGTCGCACCGCTTGTTGCAAGACCAATGCCAATACCTGCTCCCACACCTGTTAAAACTGCAATACTTGCTCCGATTACTACTAAAGACATAACATTTCGCTCCTTTTCTTTTTCTATTCAATAGATTCTTTTATAAATAATGCTGTTAAAAATACAAAAATATAAGCCTGCAAACATCCATCAAATATATCAAAATACAAACTAAATATTACAGGTATGCCAATAGGCACAACAGCTTTTATCAGTTCCATCAATATAAAAGCTCCTAAAACATTACCAAACAAACGCATACATAACGAAAGTGGTCTAATAAAAATTTCCATAATATTTAGTGGTACCAGTAAAGGCAAGGGTTCTGCAAAAGATTTTAAAAACCCTTTGACGCCCTTTTGATGAATTCCTGCAAACTCAATTAAGATAATGCTAATGATTGCTAATGCTGCAGTTGTATTCAAATCCTTTGTAGGAGGCGTAATACCAAAAACTCCTATCACATTTGAAATACCCAAATACAATAGTACTGTTGCCAAATAAGGAACATACCTCTTCCCCTCTTTGCCTAGAATCCCTTCTAAAAGCCCAGTAAGACCGCTGACTGCTGTTTCTACATATATCTGCCTTTTTGTAGTTGGCACAACTTGCAGGTTTCTTGTCAGCAAAAAACTAACAATGGTTAAAACAGCCATAATTCCCCATGTTACTACAACAGATTCCGGTATAGAAAAACCGCCTATCATAAAGCTTCTTCCTGCCAAATGTTCCATGAGTTTTTCAGAAAGACTCATAGAAATGATTCCCCCTTTCTCTTTGTATTTTTCCCAAAACAAAACCTATAATAACTGTAACATACAATTATTATAGGACTTAAAGAGATTATAGTTCTAATTCAAAAATACGTCAATAAAATTTTTGTTAATTAACATAAAATATATCACAACTTTTTTCCTTATATTACTTCCTTTTTTCGGCAAAAAATACCTTTTTGTTATTTTTTTTATAAAAACTCTTTTTAGAATGAAAATTTTTATTTTCCTTTATTTCCCCATAAAATTCTACCTTTTCCAAAATTTTTTTTATAAAATTACAAATCTATTTTTTTTATTTTATAGGTTAAATTATACAAAAACCTTCTTTTTTATTTGGTTATATTTTTATTGTTATTATAAAAACCATATTAAAAAAGACATACATGAATGGTATGTCTTTTTTCTTTATTTATGTAACTGTTTTCACTTCTTTTGCCGGTTTTTTCTCTTTTACATTTGTTTTTTCCTGTGTTGTATCTGTCTGTTTTGTAGTATCGAGGTCTGTTTGTTGCATATTTGTTGTGTTCTCTTGGATATTTTCTGTTGTTTCAGATGTTTGTTGTTTTTCTTGTTGTGCTTTTTGTTCAGCAGCAGCTTTTGCAGCTTCGGCTTCTGCTGTTTTATCCTCAATTTCAAAATAACTGTCTTCCAATGGGCTATATTTATACACACGACTCATATCTGTCGGCACAAAAAATTTACCTACCGCTACATTGGTACCTGCCGGTCCTAATTCATACAAGTTAATACCATAACATTGTGAATTATTAATTAAAGAGCGTCCCTCATCGTAAATAGCCATGTATTCTCCTACAGGCTTGGCTAAGCCCAAATCCTCCATTGGAAATGCTTCTAAATAATTCAGTGCGCTTTCTCTTGAACTTTCTACTTCTTGGGTTTGTTCCGGTTCAGGTTGAGGTAATTGTTGGTCTGTTTTTGTAACAATTACTTTATAATCTTTGTTGGTATAGTCAATATCCATTTTAAATATTTTTCCTTCTTCTTGAGAAGCTGTTGCAATGGAAACATAACCTCCGGGGTTGTTTAAGTTATAGTCAAACATAGGTACAAACCCTTTTTCTTCCGTTAAATAATTTACATAATCTTTTACTTCTTCCGAGGCGTCTGTTAATTCTGTATAATCATATATAATCTCTTTATTTTCTCCATTTTCTACTTCTGTAATTTCAGGCAAAGCCCTTGTTTCACTTTCTCCTAAAAAATGAGAAATGGATTCTACTGTATCATCGTCTAATACATATGCCTCTACATACGGATCCTTTGGCTGTTGAGTGTCCCCCTTAAAAAATAAGAAACCGCTCACGCCGCCGCCAACAAATACCAATGCTGATATGCCAATCAATAGTTTCTTTTTACTGCCTCCTACAGCTTTTTGATTTTTAGACGACTTATTTTGTTTTGCCGCCTGTTTTTGTTTTTCAGCTTCTCTTTTTGCAGCCGCTTTCTCTTTTGCAGCTTGTTGTTTGGCTTGTTTTTTCATATCGGCAATTTCTTTTTTTGCCGCCTTTTTTTGCTCTGTCAATTCTTTTTTTGCCGCTTTTTTTTGCTCCGCCAGTTCAAAGCGTTCTTCTTTTTTTGCTGCCGCCGCCTCTTTTTTGGCGGCTGTTTTTTCAAACTTCTGTTTTTGTTTTTGCAATTTTTTATCAATTTTTAATTTTGCAAGTTCTGCTTTTTGTTCAACAGTTTTTTTCATTATGTTTTCCCCTCAATCCTTCCAGAGTCACAACAATTCACAAAGATTATAGCATTTTTTGACAACAAAGTCAAAACAGTTGTCATAAAATTTTTTCCTTTTTATATTACAAGCAATTAATATAGAAAAAACAGCCTTTTTGTTCTTCTTTTGTATATCTGCATATAACATAAGCTTTTTTGATACATCATATCATTTATATTTTATTATATAAATTCTTATGTATAAAAAACAGCCCTTTTTTACTTTCAAATATAAAAAACAGTTGGTATTGACTACGAACTGTTTTTTTGTTTGTTTTCATTCATTCAATGTTTGTACAAACCGGTCAAAGTATTGCAATCCCTTTTGTGTCCTTTTAAATACTCCGGCATGAGAGAGTACTTCTTGAAATACCATTCCAACTTCCTTTTCCACAATTTCAGAAACAGTATCTTCTGTAATAGTATCATATTTTTTTGAAAACGCTTCTGCCCAATCAGCATGCTTTGCGGTTTTTTCATCTTCTCTCAAGTTTTTTGCTGTTATCAGGGCATATTTGACTGCCTCTAGTTCTTCTTTCAATCTTGCCGGAAGTACAGCCAATCCCATGACTTCTATCAACCCAATATTTTCTTTTTTAATATGATGCAGATGTTGATGAGGGTGGTATACTCCAAGGGGATGCTCTTTTGTTGTAATATTATTGCGAAGTACTAAATCCAATTCAAACATATCTTTCTTTTTTCTTGCAATAGGGGTAATCGTAGAATGTGGTTCTCCCTTTGTTTGAGAAAAAATAAAAGCTTGCTCATCTGTATAATTTCTCCATTTTTGTAATATCTTATCTCCCAATACAACCAATCTTTCCGGATTTTTGTGTCTAATACGAATCACAGACATAGGCCATTTTACTCTTCCTACTTCCACATCTTCAAAATCTTTTATGATATATTTTTTTTCAATAGGAGCAGATGCCATAGCAAACGGATAGTTCCCCCCTTGAAAATGGTCATGAGAAAGTATCGAACCTCCTACAATAGGCAAATCTGCATTAGAACCTATAAAATAATGCGGAAACAATTTTATAAAATCAAATAGTTTTTCAAATGTATTTCTGTTAATGGTCATAGGAATATGCTTTTGATTTAATGCAATACAATGTTCATTATAATAGACATAAGGAGAATACTGAAAATACCATTTTTCTCCTGCCATTGTAATAGGAATCATTCTATGGTTTTGTCTTGCCGGGTGATTGATACCACCTGCATATCCTTCATTTTCTTTGCAAAGCTGACACTTTGGATAAGAACTTTTCTTTGCATTTTTAGCCGCTGCAATGGCTTTTGGGTCTTTTTCTGGTTTGCTTAAATTGATTGTAATGTCCAAATTACCATATTCTGTTTTTGTCACCCATTTTTTATCTTTACTGATGCGATAACGGCGTATGTAATTGGTATCTTGGCTAAATTCATAGTACCATTTTGTCGCCTTTTGAGGGGATTGCTTATAGAGTGTCCAAAACCTTTCTATCACTTGGCTGGGACAAGGCGTAAGCAACCCCATTATTTTGGTATCAAATAAATCCCGATATACAATACTGTCTTCTATGATATTTTTTTTCACAGCATAGTCCAGCATATTGTTTAATATTTCTTCTAAAGAAGTGTTATCACAATTTTCTTGCTTTTGATATTCCTCCAGATAAAACAATTCCAAAAGACGATTGATGGTATAAATATAGTCTTCTTGTTTCAAAAGCCCTTTTTCTACACCATATTTTACCAATTTTGTTATTTCTTGTTCTATCATAATACAACGCTCCTTTCTTGTAAACCATTTTTTATTCATGATACAGCAAAACTTTATTGATTCCAACACAAAAAAGTCTACACAACCTATAAAATTCTTTTTATTTGCAAAAAATTTGATAGTATAAAACCGCTTTTGGCACACATACTATCATTGAGGTGATAAACAATGGCAAAATCAATCCAAAATGTCAACGATTTACTCAATTCAAACATCCATGCAAAGGAATATTATTTAAAGCTTTCTGAAGCCGCAAGAGGCAATGTCAATCTTCATTCTTCAGACATTCGCACACTAGAGGAGTTAAAAAATTTCTCTGAAAACATTAAATAATATAAATTTTAGAGGATATTTTCCCCTTAGGCAACAATCTGCAGTATTTTTGATGCTGATATTTTGACTGTATTTTCAAATAACTGACTCAAAATCCCCATAATCATCAAAAATACTCTTCAATCAGAACCACGCCTAAAAGACGTGGTTTGCACCAGCCCTATAAGGGCTTATTAAGAGCCAGCGCCTAAATGACGCTGGCTTTCACTTCGTTCAAGCCTTAGTGGTATGATTATCTGCTACCCTTAAAA
>DVLQ01000213.1 GCA_018715395.1 Candidatus Coprocola pullicola
AACAATTATTGTTTACAAAAAACTATATTACCACTGTTCCCTATTGTTTTGGAAAAAATATGCCTATTGTAAAAACAGAAATGACTTATTTACACCACAGCAACAACCATATTTTTATGCCTTATTACAAATTTTTTGTACAACTTCCTATAGAAAAAAATGGTATGAAGCAATATGGAGTTTACTATACTCCGGCCGTAGAAGAACAATATTTAAAAAACTCTACTGTTTCCAAATAATATTTTAACTAAAACTACTGTTTTTTATGGAAAAATAATCCAAAAGAACTGACATAGCGTTTCTTTTTTGAATCTTTTTTGTTTCCATTTTATAAAAAACGCTCTTTTATCCAATTTTCTCTTGCTCTTTTTTACTGAAACAGCTAAAATAAAAATGATACAATTTTGTATAATTGGGAGAAGAAAATCCGTTCCCAATCAGCGGGGGTAATGAAACTTGGATGAGAATCAAAAACAAAAACATACAAAAAATGATACAGATTTTGTTACAAAAAAAACAAATATCGTTTCTCCTATGCTCTGGGAAAATTTTGATGAAACACAAAATTTATCAAAAGACAACAAAAAGCAGCAGACAGATACTTCTTCTGTTACCAACAACATTCCTGCAAAATTAAACACTTCTAATGTAAAAGAAGATATATTAACAGAAAAAACAGATATACAACTTTCTTTAAAAAAAACAGACACGTTTGTTACTGAAAATGTTTCCGCCAAAAGTATACAAACGCAAACTACAACAGAACAGAAAAATAATCTTTTTATAGAAGAACATTTAGATGAAACAAAAATCATTTCTCCCATATCACAGGAAAATTCTTCTACGCAATCTAATCAAAAACAAACTATTATTTCCAGGCAGACACGTGAAAGAGGAAGTTTTTCAGATATATTGCAAAAAATAGAAAAAAAACATTATACTGATGATTTAGGAGATAAAAACGCCTATTTGGATACATTTGAATCTGAATCCTTTGAAGAGGAAGAATATTCGAGCCAAAATTATACACTCTTGCCCAAAGAGGATGATTATCAACAGCAAGACGCTTCCTTGGAAGAAGATGATTCTTATTATGATGAAGAAACTTCTATGGCATTATATCAAGCAGAAAGAAAAAAAATCAAATTATTGCTTCTTGTAGCTGTCTGTATTGGTCTTAGCGTGTTTTTAGTCGGTTATATGATTATGGGCGCAAATCAAAAAAAATTATTGCAACAGCAAGCTAAAATAGAAGCTGAAAAAGCGGCTGCCGCCAAAAAAATAGATAAACGTCATATGATGGTACAAAACATTACAACTAATCGGGAGCTGATTGTTCATGATATCAATACAGATAAAGAATATACTGTAAAAACAAACAATCAAACAAAATTTATCGACCGTTCCGGAGAACAGGCGTCTATGACAAGAATACAAAAAGGCGACTTAATTTCTGTGGTATTTCAAGAGGATGGACAAACAGCAAAAGAAATACGTTATTCCGGAGATACATGGATGGCAAAAGAGGTCAGCGGGCTTTCTGTTAATACCGAAACAAAAACCGTTTCCATTACGTTTGTAGACGGAACAGAGCCAAAACAATATTATTACACAGAGGATAATTTATTTTTATATAAAGATAAAGAAATTGCTCCGGAAAACATTGCCTCTTGCGATGTGATTACAATGCAGGGACAAGATGACAGAGTATGGTCTATACGAGTTATCGAATACCACGGCACTATGACAATTGCAAATCAAGAACAGATTCAAAATGGCTTTTTGTCTATTGATGGAGGAGAACCCATTGCTTTAGAAGGTTTTACAAAACTGGAAATTCCAGAAGGGCCTCACACCATTTCTGTTTCGGGAGAAAATATTGAATCTTTTGAAGATACGATATTTATTGTACCTGGAGAAACATTTGAATATGATTTATCAAAAGCACAATCAAAAACAGGAGTGATGATTATCCGCGCTAATGTATATGATTTTAAACTTTATATCAATGGTGCGGATACAGATGGTACCAAGCCTATTGTACTGCCTTTAGGAGAATATGACGTTGTGGTATTGAAAAACGGTTATAAACAATGGAATCAAAAAGTAACTGTAGTAGAACCTTCTGTTACAGTAGAAGTTAATATGGAAGAAGATATACAAGAAGGTATTATTTCCTTTCACTCTACGCCGGAAGGAGCCAGTGTCATTTATAATGATACACAAATCGGTATTACACCTTTTGAACAAAAAGTACGTTATGGTATTTATACTGTAGAAGTTTTATTGGAGGGGTATCAACCTCATTTAGAAACGATTGTTGTGGATAAGCCTGCTGTCAGCAGCATGTCTGATTTGACATTACAACAAGAAACAGCAGCAAATAATCCATCTCAATAAAAATCAAAAAAAGAGGAGGAAACAAACATGGATTACAAACAAAAATATGAACAATGGTTAAAAGACGATTGCTTTGATGCCGATACAAAAAAAGAACTGGAAGCCATTGCAGACAATGACAAAGAAATTAAAGAACGTTTTTACAAAGATTTAGAATTCGGAACAGGCGGTCTTAGAGGAATCATCGGCGCCGGTACCAATCGTATGAACATTTACACAGTGGGAAAAGCCAGCCAAGGCTTGGCAAATTATATTTTGGCGCAAGGGGAAGAAGCAAAAAAAATGGGGATTGCCATTGCCTTTGACTCTAGAAATATGTCTGCTGAATTTGCACAAACAACAGGGCTTGTCATGGCGGCCAACGGTATTTGTGCTTACATATACCCTTCTTTACGCCCTACGCCAATGCTTTCTTTTGCCGTTCGTCATTTAGGCTGCACAGCGGGAGTTGTTGTGACGGCAAGTCATAATCCGCCTGAATACAATGGCTACAAAGTATATTGGGCAGACGGCGGTCAAGTTCCTTTTCCAAGAGATGAGCAAATCATTGCAGAAGTAAACAAAGTAGAACATTACTCCGATATTAAAAAAATGGACTTGGAAGAAGCAAAAGCAAAAGGACTTTACAACATTATTGACAGTTCTGTAGACGACGCCTTTATTGAAAATGTAAAAGCGCAATCTTTAAACAGTGATTTGGTAAAAAGATTAGGAGAAGACTTCAAGGTTGTCTATACTCCAATTCATGGTTCGGGCAATATACCCGTACGCCGCGCTTTAAAAGAAGCCGGATTTAAAAACGTGTATGTTGTAAAAGAACAGGAAATGCCTGACCCTATGTTTACAACTGTTGGTTATCCTAATCCTGAAGACCCTAAAGTATTTGCACTTGCTATTGAACTGGCAAAAGAAAAAAACGCCGATATCATTGTTGGCACAGACCCCGATTGTGACAGAGTGGGTGCTGTTGTAAAAGATAATAAAGGAGAATATGTTGTATTGACAGGTAATATGACAGGAGCATTGTTAACAGAATATATCCTTTCTCAAAGAAAAGCACAAGGTATACTACCTAAAAACGGCGCTGTTATCAAAACCATTGTTACAACAGAAATGATTCGCCCTATGTGTGAAGAATATGGCATGAAACTTTATGATGTATTAACAGGCTTTAAATATATTGGCGAAAAAATCAAAGAATTTGAAGAAACCGGAAATTATGAATATGTATTTGGTTTTGAAGAAAGCTATGGCTGCTTGGCCGGTACTTATGCCAGAGATAAAGATGCTGTTGTAGCCACACTGCTTATTTGTGAAATGGCGGCATATTATAAATCAAAAGGCATGACATTGTATGAAGGACTTTTGGAAATATATCACAAATACGGTTTCTATAAAGAAGGTATTAAATCCCTTACATTAAAAGGGATTGAAGGAATTGAAAAAATACAGCAGATTATGTCTGCCTTTAGAAACAACACCCCAACTGAATTTGCCGGTGTTGCTGTAACATGGGCAAGAGATTATAAAACAAAAACATTTAAAAACTTAAAAACCGGTCAAACACAAGAAGATACTTTGCCAGTATCTGATGTATTGCATTATACATTAGAAGATGGCGCATGGATTTGTGTGCGTCCTTCCGGTACAGAACCAAAATTAAAATTTTACTATGGTGTAAAGGGCAGCAGTATAGAAGATGCTGACGCTAAAATTGCAGCGCTTATAAAAGCTGTAGATGAAAAATTAGCGGCTATTTAATAATACAATTTGGTATCTATCCTACTAAATAGCCCACAATTATTATAAAAAACTCTAATATTTTTAAAGAAAATGTAATAACCCAATTTCACATAAAAACTTAACTGCAAATATGCATTTCTGTTGCTATTATAACAATATATTGTAGCGTCATTTTTATTATAATAATGACGCTACAATATAAGTACAACTATCTTTTCAATTTGAATTTATTTCTCATTTTCTTTCAAACTTTTATAATATTGTACGAAATCATAATCCTCCTCCAAAATATGCTTGACTATCCATTCTTCTAAAAATTGCTCAAATTCTTTTAATACTTCGTCTGAATAATTTTGCTCTTCTATTTTTAAAAACATAGCTTTTGCCTGTATTTTTAGCATATCATGGGACGCCTGATGTTGTCGAAATTTTGGTCATAAATACAAATTCTGCATTAAAATGGGAAAGCAAATAATATTCTAAAAAATCTATACTTTCTACGCAAGCTTTTTTATTATGTTTAAATTTTTCTTCAATCAAAAATTTATTTGCTTGTTTAAAAAATTCAAAATGCTGTTCATCTAACATATCAATACCCAGTTCTAACTTTTCTTTCCAGATATTTAACTGCATATAACTTTCCCCCTATATTGTTTTAACAACAGTATAATATACTTTTCTTAAAATAACAAATACTATTATATAATATCCAGAAAAAATAATATACTCTAATTTTTACCATATATTTTTTACAATATTTGTCATAAACTCATGTCATATTTCTTTTTTTAAAAAGAATACTATTTTTTTGCATAATTTTTCTTGTATGATTGTATATTTTAAGATACAATATGTAACAAGACAGTATACAGTATATAAATCCGGGAGGTAACAAATTTGCAAGAAATCAGATTAAAAGCACGAGCCAAAATCAACCTGACACTAGACGTCACCGGCAAACAATCAAATGGTTATCATATAGTACAGATGATTATGCAAACAATATCTCTTTATGATGATGTATATATCAAACGTATTGACAAACCAATTATTCGCTTAAAAAGCAATTTGGACTGGTTGCCTACCGATGAAAAAAACCTTGCTTACAAAGGCGCTCGTTTGTTACGAGATACCTTTGATATACAAGAAGGCATTTTTATAGAACTAAATAAAAAAATTCCCGTTGCTGCCGGATTGGCCGGTGGAAGTGCAGATTGTGCCGCTGTCTTAGTAGGTATCAACAAACTCTTTCATTTAGGACTTTCTAAAAAAAGACTCATGGAACTTGGCGTACAGCTAGGCGCTGATATTCCATATTGTATATTGCAGGGTACTGCTGTTGCAGAAGGTATTGGAGAAAAATTAACACCTATTTCAGAAGGTTGTCCTTTTTGTTATGTTTTATTAGCAAAACCAAATATTAGCGTATCTACTGCTTCTGTTTACCAAAAACTTCACTTAAATGAAATCAAACAGCACCCTAATACAGAACAAATGCTGTTTCAAATGAAACAAAAAAATATACAAGAAATGGGAAATCTTCTTTGTAATGTATTAGAAACTGTTACCATTCCTATGTATAAAGAAATTGCTCTTTTAAAAGAAAAAATGATGACGCTGGGTGCAAAAGGATCTGTTATGAGTGGAAGCGGTCCGACTGTATTTGGTCTTTTTACAGATAAATTAAAGGCTATAGAAGCTGGTCAAATAATCAAAAAAAAATTTGGATTGCGAGATGTTTTGGTTACCAAAATATGGAACAAACCACAGCACAAAAGGAGAGGATTTTAAATGGCAGACTACAAATTCAACATTAGTTCAAACGAATATCTCCCCTTACGGGACGTTGTATTTAATACTCTAAGAGACGCTATACTTACAGGCAAATTAGAACCCGGCGAAAGATTGATGGAAAATCAATTAGCAGAAAAACTGGGCGTTAGTCGTACACCTATTCGTGAAGCACTTCGTATGCTGGAAATTGAAAATCTTGTGGAATTAACTCCTAGAAAAGGCGCGCAGGTATTAGACATGAGTAAAAAAGACGTCATTGACATATTAGAAGTGAGAGAAGTACTGGAAGGATTGGGCACACAGCTTGCCTGCCAAAAAATGACCCCGGAAGCATTGCAAGAACTGAAAAAAACACAACTGGAATTAGAAAAAGCCACTCAAGAAGGTAATGTAGAAAAAATGGCAAACTCTGATGAACATTTTCATGATATTATATTTCTTTCTACAGAAAACGAAAAACTAATACAAATTTTTAATAATTTAAGAATACAGTTATATCGTTATCGTATGGCGCATGTAAAATTAGAAAGCGGTATGAAAAACATCATCGCACAGCATCATCGCCTTTTAGAAGCCATTGAAGAAAAAGACGCAAAAGCCGGAGAAGCTTTGGCAAAAGAACATATACAATATCATGCAAAATTTATATTAGATGTACTGCAAAAAAAAGAATAATTTTTACTTTTTAGAAGAAAGGGAAAAAAGCAATTTATTTTGTCTGATTTAAGCAGAATATGCTGTTTTTTTTGTCCTTTTTTTCTTGCAATCCAGTAATAGATAGCATAAAATGGAATATAGTGAAAAGAACAAAAAACAGTTCTAAAAAACACACTCATATCTACGTCTGGAAAGGAGGGCAAGTATGGACTCTAAAGGCAATTTTCCAAAAAGGGAAGAACGCATTCCCTATGGTCGAGCCATACGAAACGAAGAAACTCAAAAAAAAGGTACCAAAAAAAACAAAAAAAAATTGTCGCCTTATAAACAAAAATATAATGCACAACATAACATTAAACCAGTTAAAAGAAAAAAATTACAAAAAAGAAGTATATCTGCAAAAAATCGTCGCATTTTAGCACTCATTATTGCTATTTTAGCCATTGTTTTAATACTTCTTTTTGTATTTCGCCAAAATGGTAAAGAAGTCTTTATTGGAGAAACTTCTATGGGTATTGTAGAGGACAAGTCTGTTACAGCCGATTCTTTATTGCAAACACTGACAGCACAATTACAACAAGAAGTTGGGGCAAATGTAAAAATCAATGAAACAATAGAAGTAAAACCTTTACATATTTCTAAAGCAAGACAAAAAGACGTTTGTCAAATGGATTATCTTATGCCTTTGTTAAGACAAAAAGTCACATATCAAGTAGAAGCCGCCGCTATTACAGTAGATGGAAAAGAAACTGTGATTGTAGCAAACCAGCAAGAAGCCGACGCCGTATTTACCGCCCTACAGGAACCTTATAAACAGCAAGATGAAACAAGAAATATTCAGTACAGTTTTCAAGAAGATGTACAGGTTGTATTAAAATATGTAGACCCTTCTCAAATTGCCGCAAAAGAAAATGCTGTACAAACATTGCAAAGCGGCACTAGAGTTCCAAAAGAATATACGGTACAATCAGGCGACGCTTTATATAAAATTGCCGCAAAATTTGATATGACACAAGAGGAATTAAAACAAATGAATGCTGATTTAATACCTCAAAACGGTACAGTCAATGTAGGATGGGTACTCAATGTAATGGCAGAAGTGCCTATGGTTTCTGTCAAAACCACAGAAACTGTTGTTTTGACAGAAGTAGAAAAATATAATGTTGTATATCAGCAGGACTCCAGTAAAAACAAAGGCTATCAAAAAGTTACTCAGCAAGGAAAAGACGGTCAAAAAGAAGTGACAAAAGAAATTGTGCGTATTAATGGCGAACTTACATCAGAAGAAGTTGTAAGTGAAAAAATCACTGTAGAACCTATTGATGAAATTGTTGTACAAGGTACAAAATAGTACTGAAAAATATTGTAAACTATGATATAATATAACTAGTATTATATCATAATACAAATAGAAAAAAGAGAGGAGAATTTCAAATGGCTGTAACATTAAAATTACAAGGAATCAAACCCTTTGTAAAAGAACACGAATTGGGATATATGGCGCCGCTTGTAAAAGCCTGCCATCAACAACTGCACCAAAAAACAGGTGCAGGCAATGATTTTTTAGGCTGGGTGGATTTGCCTTTAAATTATGACAAACAAGAATTTGATAGAATCAAAAAAGCCGCTCAAAAAGTACAAAAAAATAGCCAAGTGCTTATTGTCATTGGTATCGGCGGTTCCTATCTCGGTACCAGAACAGCTCTGGATTTTATCAAATCCCCTTTTTACAACGAAGACAAAACAAAAACCACACCTGATATTTATTTTGTAGGCAACAACATCAGCTCCACTTATCTAA
>DVLQ01000214.1 GCA_018715395.1 Candidatus Coprocola pullicola
AAGTCATTGATATTGACCAATCTCCTATTGGAAGAACACCAAGAAGTAATCCGGCCACGTATACAGGTCTTTTTGATATGATACGAGATTTGTTTGCGCAAACAACAGAGGCGAAATTAAGAGGATATCAAAAAGGCAGATTTAGCTTTAATGTAAAGGGAGGAAGATGTGAAGCCTGTGCTGGAGACGGTATTATAAAAATAGAAATGCACTTTTTGCCTGATATTTATGTACCTTGCGATGTTTGCCACGGCAAGCGGTATAATCGAGAAACATTGGAAGTGCATTATAAAGGAAAAACAATTTCTGATGTTCTTGATATGACAGTAGAAGAAGCTCTTGGATTTTTTGAAAATATACCAAGAATACAAAACAAATTGCAAACTCTTTATGATGTGGGGCTTTCTTATGTGCAACTGGGACAATCCTCCACCACTCTTTCCGGAGGAGAGGCGCAAAGGGTGAAGCTGGCAACAGAGCTAAGCAAAAAAAGTACAGGAAAAACCATGTATATATTAGACGAACCTACAACAGGACTGCATACGGCAGATGTTCACAAGCTGGTACGTATTATTCAAAGATTGACAGAAGGAGGTAATTCTGTTGTTGTTATCGAGCATAATTTAGATGTAATTAAAACGGCAGATTATATCATTGATTTGGGACCGGAAGGGGGAAGCAACGGCGGAATGGTGGTTGCACAAGGTACTCCGGAAGAAATTTGCACTATAGAAAGTTCTTTTACAGGAAAATATTTGAAAAAAATATTACAAAGACACATGATGTAGTTATAAATGCAGTATGAAAATAAAAATGATATAATGATACTTTAAAATAAACAGAATATCAATCAAAAGGTAAGCGGTTATAAAATAGACAAATCAATTTAAAAAAATATAATGACAATAAATTACAGTTATACAGTTTTTATATGGATATAACGTAATCCTCTCTTTGCTCAAAGAAAATAAACAAGCTCCTATTTGATGATACACTGAAGAGAAAGCGATAGCAAAATTGTAGTGATAAAAGGAGGAGTAAAGTATGAAAATCAGATTTGCAGATAGCAAAGACAGCAAAGAAATATTAAAAATATATCAGCAATATATTGATACGACAATTACATTTGAATGCAGATTGCCTACAGCGGAGGATTTTTCAAAACGAGTGGAGGACATTTCTGCTCAATACCCGTATTTGGTTTGTGAACAAGAAGGGTGTATTGTGGGCTATGCCTATGCCAGCAGACAGATGCAAAGAGAGGCGTATCAATGGAATGCCACATTATCCATATATTTGCATGAAAATATTACCTCAAAGGGTATTGGAAAAAGGCTTTATCAGATATTGATAGAAATATTGAAAAAACAAGGCGTCAAAACAGTATATGCCGGTGTGACAATTCCTAACGAAAAAAGTGAAAATTTACACAAAAGTTTAGGATTTCAATGTTTTGGTGTATATCGCAATACAGGATACAAATGTAATCGATGGCTTGATGTGGCTTGGTTTGAAAAAAATATTGACCAATATTGTCAAAATCCAGCGCCTTTTGAGCCAATTCAAAAAATACCAAAACAAGAGCTTTTGGAAATTTTAGAAAAATATTGCTAAGAAATATAATACATTTTTACAATGAAAAAAAGTATATTTCTTATAGTTTCATTGTAAAAATGTTATAGATATGGGAAGGTTTACATTTTTCTTAAAAAACAATATATTTTTTATAAATTTTTTGTTTAGAAAAATAGAAAAAATAAACAGCAAAATGAATAAAAAGAAATAGAAAAATAATGTGACAAACAATATTTTATATTATTTTTTGACAAAAAAACATATATTTTTATGTGAAAAAAATGCAATTTGTTGTATTGTTTTTAGGTATTGACAAATTACATACAAAATTGTACCATATAATTATTAGTTTTAGGGAATTTTTTGGAGGATGCAAATGATAAAAGAAAAAGATATGGTACAAAATTTTATGCAAATACAAGAAAAAGTACTGCAATCTTTCCAGTGCGAAGGAGAATTTTTTATAAAGCCTTTGTTGGAATTGGAATGGGCAATTCGAGATACAGAGGATTTTTATTTTTTGTCTTATTGGACAAAAGAAAATAAACGTATGGATGCAGTGATTGTCAAAAAAAACGGTATACCTATGGTTTATCAAAAAAAGGAGTATACAATGGTAGTAGCCATTGATTGTGTAAAAATTGCTTTTGTATTTCAAAACAATCAAAGAGTTGATGTAAAGTAAGAAAAAGAATATTTTTGTGAAAAAATTTTGAAAAGCCATAGTCTTACACTGCTTTACAAGTGTAAGGCTTTCTTTATAAATAAGATATTTTTGACTGCATAATTTTACACAAATGGACAAAAAATAATCATAGTGCTACAGAAAACCAAAAGGGAGGCTGTATTATGCTATGCATTGGTATTTTGGGTGAAAATTTGCAAAAACAGACCATTGAACAAATATTGTATTTTTCAACAAGATATACAAAAAATCAGATTTGTTTTTATGCAGGAAAAAAACAAAAAGAGTTTGACAAAGCATATGAAGAAGCAAAGAAAACAGAAAATGCGCTTTTTTTGGTACCAATACAGAAAAAAACAATACAATATTGTAGAGAAAATCACATACAATTTTCTATTTTTGTTTGTCTGGACAGCTGCAAAAATAGTACTATAATACCTTGTCTAACTAATTCAGGAATATTGATTGCCAACATAGATGATAAAAGAGTATTTCCTCTACAAATAAAAAAAGAGAATCAGTTGATTACTTATGGATTAAATCATAAAGCAAGTGTGACGGTATCTAGCCTTTTGGAGCCTATGGGACATGAAACAAAAAGTAAAATACAGTGCTGTATACAAAAAAATATACAAACAGTTTCAGGAAATATATTTGAACCTCAGGAATTTTCACTTTTTTTAAAAGAAGGTCAAAAAAGTATTTCCGGCGCTTTAGCAGCCATTACGGCATTGATGGCGGCGGATGTGCAGATAAGCGGAGGCTAATAGTATGTAGAATTTTTTTATGATAAAAGTATTCTAAAGAGAAAAAAAGTGGAATATGATACTATACAGAAGGAAAAAATTGAGCTGTTTTTGATAAACTATAAAACAAAAGACGAGGGGAAAGAAAAAGTATTTATCGAAAACAGCCAAAAAAATAACGAGGGGAGATTTAGTTATGCAAACAGAAGCAATATTAGAAAACAACAATATTTACATTGCAGGCAAAATAGTAGAAGAATGTGTGTTTAGCCACGAGGTTTATGGGGAAGGTTTTTATCTGTTTAAAATAGCGTCAGAACGGTTGAGTGACAATGAAGACATATTGCCTGTAACCATATCTGAAAGACTCATTGACAGACAAAAACTCACTATTGGCACACAAGTGGAAGTAACAGGACAGCTAAGAAGCTACAATAATTATGGCGGAAAAAAAAATAAACTGATATTGACCATATTTGCAAGAGAAATCAATCTTTTGGAAAAAGAAACAGGACAAAATCCCAATCAGATTTTTTTAAACGGATATATTTGCAAAACGCCTATTTATAGAAAAACACCTTTTGGCAGAGAAATTTCTGATATTTTGATTGCAGTCAATAGAGCTTATAATAAATCAGACTATATTCCATGTATTGCATGGGGCAGAAATGCCAGATATTTATCAAATTTGCAGATAGGAGAAAATATAAAGATTTGGGGAAGAATGCAAAGCAGAAAGTATCAAAAGAAAAATGGTGAAAATATAGAAGAAAGAGTAGCGTATGAAGTTTCTATTTCCAAAATAGAAGTTGGAACAGAAAAAAAAGAAGAAGCAAAAAAAGAAATTCTTTCAATGGAAAATGATTCATTTTAAGTTGAAACATTGACATTTGCCTAAAAGTTTAGTATCATAACAACAAAGTGATAATTAAGGGGGTTTTTCAAATGAAAGCAAATGTTAATATAGAATTTTGTGGGAAAAAAGTAGTTGTAAAAGATTTAGAAGAAGAAGCAAAATTTGTTTGGAAAGATGCCGGAAAAAAAATAAAAGATATCAAAGAGTTAGATTTATATTATAAACCTGAAGAAGGTACTTGCTATTATGTTGTAAATGGTACAGAAACAGGAAGTTTTCCAGTGGAAGGAAAATAAACAATTTTTGCAGCAAAGCAGACATGTACTGCCTTTGCACTTTGTAAGCAGGAGCTGAAGAAAGTTGAGAAAGGGAAGCATATTTGTTTATTATGGAACAGCGAAAGGAAAAACATCTTTAGCCATTGGACGAGGTATTTGTTCGTTAGGCAAAGAGCAATCTGTTGTAATGATACAATTTATGAAGCATAACAGCAATATAGGAGAAACCACTCCATTAAAAAGATTGGAACCGGACTTTAAAGTGTTCCATTTTGAAAAGATGCGATATGATGATACAGAAGATGCAATCAAACAGGGAATCGCAAATGAAGTTCGAAATGCTTTTACATTTGCCAAAAAAATATTAGAAACAGGCGAATGTGATGTGCTAATACTCAATGGTCTGTTGGATGCTGTGACAGAAGGCTATTTGACAGCAGAAGAAGTGCTTTCTTCTTTAGCCAAAAGAACTTCTTATATGGATGTACTCTTGATAGGACAGCATGCAGAGGAGAGTATTTTACAGCAGGCAGATTTTGTATATCATATTGTAACAGAAAAGGAAAGCGAAGTATAAAAGCTCTTTCAGGCAATGTTTATTGTCTGAAAGGGCTTTCTTATTGTACGCCGAATAGGTAAGACAAAACTCCCAGTTGAACTGAGGGTAGATAAAAATACAAAGAAACCTCCTGGGCTATAATAGAATGAGTCTGGCAACCAAAATATAGGAGCAGGAGGTTTTGTCAATGCATGACATAAGAAGTTTATCACATTCCAAATGGAGATGTAAATATCATATCGTGTTTGCGCGCAAATATCGTAGACAAGTAATCTATAAAAAATGAAAAGGCAATATTGGAAGAATATTGATAGAACTTTGTGAAGGGAAAGGTGTGAATATTGTAAAGGCAGAATGCTGTTCAAATCATATACATATGCTGGTGGAGATTTTGCCGCATTTGAGTGTATCCGGTTTTATAGGATAAGTATCTTAATGATATTTGATAGACATGCAAATTTAAAATGACAAGTATGGAAATCGCCATTTTTGGTGTAGAGGATATTTTGTGGATACAGTAGGCAGATACGAAACGGCAATTAAAGAATACATCAAAAATCAATTAGAAGATAATATTATGAATGATCAAATAAGTTTAAAAGAATTTACAGATCCGTTTACGGGTGAGCAAGTGAAATAAGACAAAAAAAGCGCCCCCGCCCCGAGTAGGGGGCAACCAAAGTAATAGATGTAGTTGTCAGACTATTCAATGCCATTTTAAGTGGGTTACTACAAGAGATACACCCTTATAGGGTCTGGTTAAACCACCCATTCAACGGGTGACTTTGGTTTTCACACAATAATGTGAATAGATAAGTTTCTTTCACACTAAAAAATCTTTCTATTTCAAGAAAGTAAACAAAGGTATAATTGAGATGATATTGTAAGAAAATAGTTTGCAATTTAATACATAAATTATTGTAAAACCAAACGAAAGAAAGTTATAAATTAACCGAAATAAACTGGCAATGTTGTATTATAACAGATATTTATTTTAGGAGTTTTTAAAATGCTGGCATATTTTGAAAAAGAAGGATACGATATAGTTTTGCAATAAATAGTGCAGAAGCAATGGCATATAAAATATTTGAACAAATATTTATACTCCTGATAAACTAAAGAAATTATATCTAATGTGATTAACAGTGATATCATATCACAATATATCGTAGAGTTTTTAATATAGCGTTGTTATTTATTGGTATAAGTTTATTTGTTTAAAATGTCGTATCAGACAGAAGTATTTTATTAATCATATAGCTATATAAAGATTCTTACTGTTTTTGCAAAATGTAGAGATAATATGTAAAAAATTTTGGCTTATCAAAAAAGGGAGTTATATAAGCATAGTATTTTCATACCATTAAGATAGATTAAAAAATAGATTTTTTTATTAATTTGTTTAATGAATATAAATATGCAGTATATTTTGTGAGTAAAAAACAGGCGTTTTATAAACGCCTGTTTTAAAGACCGGATTTATTTTTTTGGACAAATGGCAATGCATCGTGCTGTAAAGCCGGCGGCATCTTTTACTTTTGGAAATCCACAGAAAATGATACTGCCTACTGGAGGTACTTTAGAGAGATTCTGCATCAATTCAATTTGATAGCAGTTTTGTTCAAGAATATAGTATTCACAAATATATCCATGTTTAGAAGAATCTACCGGTGCATCTGTATCAGAAGTTTCGTGTCCGATTGCTAAAATATGACGTTGTTCCACTAAATATTTAAGTGCCTCAATACTCCATCCAGGATAATGTTTGTTTCCTTGCGCATCACAGTTATCTAAATCACTTCGTTTGCACCAATCACTGCAAAGAGCTACAAATGCATTTTCAGGGATATTTCCGTAATTTTTTTCCCATTGTTGAATATCTTCTTTTGTAACTGCATAATCTACATTTTCTTTTACTTTTTGTCTAATATCAATAACACATAAAGGAAGTATCATTTCTTGCGGAGTAATTTGATGAAGTCCTCTTTTTCCTTCTACAAAATGCAAAGGAGAATCTACATGTGTGCCATATTGGCTTACTAATGTAAATTCATGTACCCGAAAACCATCCGGATAGTCAAATTTTATGCTGGAGGACATAGCAGGAAACCCGGACCAATGGGGTGTTTGTGGTGAAACCTCATAAGAAAGGTCTATAAATTCATATTTTTTTTTCCAATTTTCTAGGTCAGTCCATAATTCTTTGTTCATTGTAAACGCCTCCTATTTTATATATATATTTTTATATTTTTGATTGTATTAAACTTCCAAGACGTTTCATACCAATTTCAATTTTTTCCGGCGTAACATTTCCAAAGCTAATACGCATACAATTTTTTCCTTTTCCATTTGCTTCGACAAAAAAGCTCTCTCCGGCAATGTAATGTACTTTATTTTCATTTGCTTCTTTTAAAAGATCAGTTGTATTTATATTGTTAGGAAGTTCTACCCATGTAAACAGACCACCGTCTGGAAAAACTCTTTTTGTGTTGGTTGGAAAATATTGGTCAATACATTTTATCATAACATCTCTGCGTTGCCGATGAATTTCACAAATTTTTTTTAGGTGTTGTGAAAAATAACCTCCATGAAAAAATTCTGCACAAATGACTTGCGCCAATGTAGATGTATGAGAGTTTGTAGCTGTTTTGGCATCGAATAATTTCATAATAATTTCTTTTGAGGCGTATACAAAACCTAGCCTACTGCCGGGAGAAAAAATTTTTGAAAAACTATTTGCATAAACAGTATGACCACTTTTGTCAAAATATTTAATAGGAGAAACTGCTTCTCCACTATAGCGAAGCTCTTGATAAGGGTCGTCTTCTAAAATGATGACATCATATTGAGTGCCTAATTCTGCTAATTTTTTTCTGCGTTCTACAGGAAGGGTTTTGCCGGTAGGATTTTGAAAAGTAGGAATGACATATACAAATTTTGGATGATATTTTTGTATTTTTTCTTCCAAATCTTTCATTATCAAACCATGTTCATCACAATCTACAGCAATGCATTTTGCTTGAAACATTTTGAAAATTTCAACACAATGAACAAATGTTGGAGATTCTACCAATATGACGTCGCCAGGATTGATGTATACTTGACAAAGTAAATTCATGGTTTCCAAACCGCCGTTTACAATTAAAATTTCATCTATAGACGCTTGTATTCCTTTTGGTTTTAAAAGAAAATTGACTACGGCTTCTCGTAAATCCTTTACACCCAAAACGGAACCGTATTGTAATGCTTCCGTACCCCTTTTTTCATATGTAAGTACTTCATTGCAAATTTCTCTGACAATATCAACAGGCAGACCTTCTGTTGCAGGTGCGCCTCCGCCAAAAGAAATCATTTCTGCATCAGACATAGCATTAAATAAATTTCTAATGATTATGGCAGTATCTTCCATGTCATACATTCTTTGTGCGTATTTTGGCATAATTCATCCCTCCTTTTGATACAATTGTTTTATTATTTTTTAAAATACTGTTCCATTTCTGAAAAAAGTTTATCAAATTCTTCTTTGTCACCGGAAATTTTGTATTTATGAGCGGGAGAAGGAAAAACATTTTCTTTTACTTCTTTTACATATTCTTTCATACCTTGCGTTGCCAATGCGGCAATATCAACATATTTTTTGGCAAATTTAGGTGTAAAATTTTTATACATTCCAAGAGAATCGGCAGCTAAAATAACTTGACCGTCACATTGGATACCCGCTCCAATGCCATAAACAGGAATTGGAAGCATTTTATGAATATATGCACAAACTTCTTCAGGAACACCTTCCAAAAGCAATACCTTTGCACCTGAGTTATAAACTGCAATGGCGTCTTCGATAATTGCTCTTGCACTTTCTACTGTTCTGCCTTGTGCTTTGAAGCCGCCCATAGAGGCAGAACTTTGAGGAGTCAAGCCAATATGACCAAATACAACCATACCGGCTTGTGTAATTGCTTTGATTTTATCTGCTACAGCTATACCGCCTTCCAGCTTTACTGCATCCACATCTGCTTCTTTATAAAAACGAATTGCATTTTTTACTGCATCTTCTGTACTTGTGTGATAACTGCCAAAAGGCAAATCGCCAATCAAGTATGTATTGGGAGCGCCTCTGCGAACGCCTTGGCAATGTGCAATGCTCATATCCATAGTAACCGGAACAGTACCATCATATCCGTAAACAATCATTCCCATGGAATCGCCGCAAAGAATCATATCTAAGCCCGCTTCTTCGGCATAGGAAGCATAGCAGCTGTCATACAAAACAATCCATGCAGCTTTTTCTCCCACTTCTTTCATTTTATAAAGGTCTAAAATTGATTTTTTCTTTGGCATATAGACTCCCTCCTTTTTTTGCGCTAATATTATTTTAATGTTTTAACAATTCTGTCCCTTGTTGTATCATTTTTTGATATCTTGTTTCATTTACCGTTTTTAGCCATGCAATTTTACCGGCAATTTCTTGTTTTGTTTTGGTTGGTACGGCTGTTCCGGCATTTTTTAATTTTTGGGCATTATAGATAGAAGCCCGCAGTATTTTTACCCATTTTCGGGGAACGCCGATTTCTTTATGATTGATTACAACACCAGTAATATATTGTCTGTTATTTTTTTTCAAAATGTGTGTTTTTTCTTTTTTTATGTGGAATCCTTCTGATTCTATAATTTTATGAATACTGTTTAAAAAACTGCCAATAGCTAGATTATCTGTCTGTCCTGTATAGCTAAAGCTCATATCATCGGCGTAACGAGTGTAAGTAAAGCCCAGTTTTTTGCATAATCCATGAATACGTTTATCCATTTTTTGACAAATGATATTGGTAATCATAGGGCTTGCCGGAGAGCCTTGGGGTAATATTCTTTGGGAGGTTTTAATATATTTTATTTCGCCTTTGATTTCCAGAGGCATTCTTTCGCAATAAGTGCAAAGCATTGCAAGCAATGAGGCAATATAGCCGGAATACCCCAAAGACTGATACATACCTCTTACACGTTCAAATGTAATGGTAGGAAAAAAATCTTCTAAATCAATATTAATTAACAAATCAGGGCTTGTTGGATGCATTTTGGCACCGGTCAGCACAGACTTTGATTTGATAAAGCCATGTGCCGCATCAGAAACTTCCACTTTTTGCAATATTTGTTCCAATACTTGTCTTTGTGCTGTTTTCAGATGTGTTTTTGGCGCGGCAATATGACGTGTTCCTCCGCTTTTTTTGGGAATATCAAATCGATAATAATTGTCAAATGTAATGACATCTCTGTGATATACCAGATACCGCAATGTTTTATATTCTATTTGCAAAAGGTCTGCAAGGTCTTTATCTGTTTGTATAATAGGAAGATGATTTTTTTCCAATTTTTGTATATCTGTTTCTTTTTTTGCTAAAAGAGAAGAATATTCTTTACCAATAAAAACAATGGTTTCGGCTTTCTTTTTTTGCCATGCCTCAGACTTTAATTGTTTTTGTTTTTCCCTTTCTGCTTTTCTTTCGGCTCTTTTTGCGATGGATTGTTTCATGATTTCCTGCGCTACAATAGAGCGTATTTTTTCATAATCCAATGTGTTTTGATATTGTTTTTTTAAAGAAGACAGCTTTTTTTCTATTTCCTGTTTTTTCTGATAAGCTTGTGCAATTTGTTCGGAAAGTTTTTCAAAGGCGTCAAGCAGTTGTTTTCTGTTTTCAAAGTCTTCGGCTGATTCATTTTGCTGACGCTCGTAAGGCGTCGGCAAATGACTTGGCCAAAAACCATATTCCTGCATTTTTAGAAAGGTAAATTCTTTTTTACCCATTTCGTTTACTTGTTTTCTATATTCAGATTTTGTGTCCATTATAGCAACATCTCCATAATATCATTGATTTTATATTCCTTGTTATATTCTAAATTTTTTAATTTCAGCAATTTAAAAGAGGCAATATAAAGCGCGAGAATATGTGCGCAAGGTTCGGAAATATTTCTTTCACCTCTTTGAAATGTGTGACAGTTACAATTTAGTTTTTCAATTTGACCATCTTGGTCAATGACAATTTCTGTGTTGCTAGGAGTTTGCCAACGACCTTCATCATATGTTGTAGAAAATACAAATTCTTTTTGAGGAGTATATTTTACTGTCATATTATCAAATGTAAGCTTGCTGTATTTTTGTACTTGCAACTCAATTTCTGTGGTTTCGTAAAGCTTGGGTGGAATGGGTGTATTACAAAGACGACGAAAACGTATTTTATTGTTGAGAATATCAAAGTAGCCTTCGCCGCGCCGCAATAACATACCAATACCTGCTTTTACTTTATCTTTTTTTATGTTTGGCAAAGAATCAAAAATTTCCTGCATAGATAAGCAGCGTTCTTTTTTTAGCAGTTGATAAACATCGTTATAACTGCCATTTCCGATAAATCCGGCCATAATATTAAAGGCGGTGCCTTTTACCCAGTCGTTAGAAGACCAAGAGGAAAATCCAACGGTCATTTGCAGCGTTCCCATATCTGCACGAATAAACTGCGGCATGCCAAATCCTAAAAAACGTACATAAAATGCTTTGGATAAAGGAATGAGTTTTTCAATGACAAGCCAACGCCTTCTGCCCCAAATTTTTTCTTCTCTTTTTTGATTGCCATGATAAACAGCGTTTAAGGTAAGAATTGTTCCAAATGGCTCAAATACAATTTGTATTCTCTTTTCAGGTTCTAATATCCATTTCATGTAACGAGGACTTTTTTTCTCTTTGTGTTTTCTTAAAAATGCACAAATATCATACATATCAGAAGGAGTAAGTTCTACTTCAATACCGTCTAATGCGGCTGCAGAAGATACTTGGTTAAATCCTTTTATCCATGTTTCGGGCAAGTCAATTTTCTTTTCTACATATTCTGGCACAATATCGTTATCGATTGTAAAACCGTCCGGATTGACAGATAGCGTAACATCAGTATAACTGCGAAAACGCTGCATTTCTTTTTCCAGTTTTGCAGAAAAGTCAATATTAGTTGTGCCAAGCTTTGCAGGCTGTAATAAATCAAATTCATCCATGGCAACACAAAGACAGCCATAAGTAGATTCATCAATGGAAAAAGCTTCAAATGAAACTTGGTCTTTATGTACTGTAATAACAGGGTCGAGTACAAACCATAGGCTGTAGTCTCTTTCTCTGATAAAATTCCAAAACTCTCGTTCAATTTTATAATAATCTTTCCAAGCGTCATATTGGTCGATTTGCTTTTTCAGTTCTCTTTGCATATCCAATAGTTTTTTGATTTGTGTATTTTGCTGCAATAAATCGGCGTCATAGGCGTCTATTTTTTGCTGCAAAGCTTCTCTGATATGAGGGGCATATTCTTTATGCGCTTTGATACGCCTTTCAATTTCTTCCTCTAACCAAACAAAATATTCAGGTCTTTCTTTTTTTTGCTGACTCATATCAGAAATGACGATTTCTCTCAGCATAAGCATAGCGTCGCGAAATAATAAAGGATGTTTTAATTTTCCCAAAAAAGAAACAGTTTCGTCACGAGATAAATCTGGGCTAAATCCCAATGTTGTTTTGTCATTGTTTTGGCTGCATTGAGAAGGACTTGCATATTTGTAATTTACTTGCATAGACGGCATACCTCCTTCTGAATTTGCGCAAATGCAACAAGCGCTTTTTCAGCATTGCATTTGCTGTTTGTACTTCCAATATCAAGCAAGATATTTTCGATTTCTTTTTGTTTTTCGGGATAATATTGCAAAAATACAGGCATGGTACTATACACATATTGTTTGCTTTTAGAGGCTTTATTGGGTAAATAAAGCAGTGTTTTTACATAATAAATGTATAAATCAGGCTGTACCTGTTCCAAATTGGAAAATGCTTTTTCCATTTTTTCAGAAAGATAGGATTTTACTGCAATGCAAGGATGCTCCAGCATACGGGAAATAAATTGTTTTGGCGTTTTATTTCCATACCAGTCCTCCAATTTTTGCAGTCCATATTGATATACTTTTTCCACCGGAGAATCTAATAAAATCATATGCATTTTTTCTCTTTTTTCCATTTCCATGCTTTCAAAAACAGTTTGCGCAATTTTATTTAAAGAATAGGCATTGCATTCTAAAAGAAGTAGCAAAGCGGTTGTTTTTTCCATCAATACAGACTGTAGTCTTTCTATCACTTCTGTGAGTATTTTTACAAGTTTTGCAGAGCCTGTTTCCAGAATAGATAAAATAGCGCTGTCTTTTGGAAAAATATCTTCCTTGATGGCTTTTAATAATACCATTCTATTGCGATTTGTTTCTGAGAGCGCATGGTGCTGTAAGGAAATATGCTGTAAAGAATTTTTTAATTCGTCATATGGCATATAAAATAGGAAACTTTCTTCCATTTCGGCAAGAAAATCCGGCATTTTTGTATTATTTGATAACAATGTTACAAAATATTGTAATAGTTCCTGTTTTTCTTTTACTCCGGCAGTATCTAATTTGTTTGTTGTATTTTGCAGCAATTCTTTTATCTGTTGAGAAAACTCTGTTTGATTTTCTAAAAAGTATTCATTTTGTGCAGAAAGCATTTTTACAAATACAATGTATTCTTGTACAGTAAAGGCGTTGATATTGCTTTGCAGGATATGATACCACGTTTCTACAGTATCTAATGAAAATAAATTTGCAATATTTTCCGGTGTAAATTTACCATTTGTTCTAATAAAGTATTTATTTGCCGCGTTTTGTAATTTTTCTGATTGTGTATTCATCAATGCAAGCATAATCTCTGCATCAAATTCTTGCAGTGCTTCCAGTTTAGGCAGTAATATTTTTTCAAATAATTCAGCGGTTTTATGATACGGTATTTGAGATAGTACAATCAGCTCTTTGAGTTGGTATGTATCAAAAGAATGCTGTTTGAGTATAGCATAGCAAAATTCGTGTACTGGCGATGTTTTTGCATTTTTTGCAATGTAGATAACGTCGTCAATATGCCTGTTCCATATTGGTTCAATGATTTGTCCATGGTTTGTTGTGGTATGTTTAAAATAGTAATTAAAAAAGTAATTTCCCAAAAGAGAATGATAATAGTTTATATTATCATTGTCTGTATAACTTGTAAGCATTTGCTTTGCCGCTGCGATAAATTTTGTTTCATCAGCGGCTTTATATTCGTCAAGGGTTCTTCTGATATAGCGTACATAGTACTGATATGTTTTTGTTCTGCCGCTTGCTTTTAAATAATAGCTGGTTCTGGGAGCATCAAGGTAATAAGCGATTTTGCCAATCACATCAGCCATGCCGTAAGCTTTTGCCGTTTGTATTGTATTTTTAAATGCAACGTTATAAAAGTCACGTCCGTTTGTATAGGTATTTTTTTCATATAATTTTTGAGTTCCAAAAACATATTGATAAGATAGGTCAACATAAGCAGAAGGATTGCTCAAATATTGTTCCAATTCTTCTCCTTGCAATGTTTTATTGTATAGTTGTAATTTTTTTATATGAAAATCCATTTCAGGCAGTGTTTTATAAATAAATTCTTTTTGCTGTTGCATTAACGTTTCATCAAATGCGCCAATATATTGTTTTACACAGCGTTTTAAACCGCTGTGATAGTCTTTTTTTGCCCACAGTGTTTTACTGGTATGAATTTGTTTTGCAATTTCTAACAAAATTGGATTTTTTTCTATTGTCAGCTCTTGAAAAATACCACAAGCCAGTTCTACGCTTGCCACTTTTAAAATACGTTGGTATTCTTCAGCGGAAGGATTCATTTTCATAAATTGGCTGAGATATTTTCTTCTTGTATACAATCTTTCTTTTAAAAACATATTGACAATACTGTCGTAGTAGGGGCTTTCCGGTGAAAAGCCAAACAAAGTACTGGGCTGTTCAATCAGTTCAAAATCTTCAAATATTATATTGTTTGATTTTAAATAAGAAACGTAATCTGTATAGCTATTTTGTTGGTAATAATCAAACGCAATCTTTTTGGGCGTTTTATAAAACTCTTTTATAATATATTTTTCATCAATCTCTACAAATCTTCTGTAATGAGACGCCTCATTGTCCCATTTCCAGTTTATTTTTGCTGTTATGTAGCCTCTGCGATAACAAAGCAAGTCGTCTTCTGGGTTATAGTAGGTGTTTGGAATAGAAGGCAGATGTCCGTTTATCCCATGAAACACGGCATAATGAGTGTATGTTACAGTAGGTTCCAATAAATATGCGTCCGGATAGTAAGAATGAGAGCGAGATCTTATTTCTCGTTCTGTGCGATGTTGTCCATATAAAATAAGCAAGCAAGGATTTTTTTCGCTGTCTTTTCCCCAAAGCAAAATTTTACGAATAGGATTTGGATTTTGTTTCCAAAGTCTTTGTTGCTCTTGCGGTGTAAGCGTTTTCATTGTCATAAATCCCTTCCTTTCTATGTATAATTTAAACTTATTTTTAATCATTTCTATATTAAAATTATACATTTTTTTATTTTATTTTCAAGTGATTGCACAAATATAGTTGAAAAATTTGTAAATAAAGTTGACATTTTTGAAATATCTGTTATACTTAATAAAAAATGGCTAGATTTTCCGGTCTGAATGCTTTGGGGCAGCCCCAAGGTTGTACGTTTATAACCAACACACCACTATGTTCTGCGTCACTCGCACGTCAATTGACTATAGTTACAGTTCAACAGTATCCTGCGGAAAAACTGTAACTATAGTCAGACGTGCTAAAGTGTCAGAACAGATTCAATGATTGTTAGCGGAAAATCTAGCCTGCCATAAAAAATGTAAATCAATAGATTAGATTTTCTGGTCTGAATGCTTTGGGGCAGCCCCAAGGTTGTATGTTAGTAACCGACACACCACTATGTTCTGCGCCACTCGCACCGAATAGTGCCCCGGTATACTTATAACAGTATCCTACGGAAAAAGTATACCGGGGCACCACGGTGCTAAAGTGTCAGAACAGAATAGATGCTTGTTAGCAGAAAATCTAATCTATTCTTTTTTTGTCCATTAAATTAATTTTATGTAACGTAATTTGGGAATAAATTTAAAAAGCGTAAGCATATGATAATTTTTGCATGATTGGCTTTTTTGTAAAAATTAGCAAAAGAAGTTTTTTTATATGTCTTTTATATTACTTTAATGAAATGTTTTTTGAGATTTCCAATTTATATTTATTTTACTGAAAAGAATAGCATGATATGAAATGCTGTAAAAATAATATTCCTATCTGACAATCTTTCCTTTAGGTATCAAAACATATCGAATTTTTTTAAACTTCTTACTGATATTCTTTATTTTTTTATCATACCAAAATATCATTTTCAGAATAAAAAGGGAAGTATGGTTTTTTGTAGACAAATCCTATTTTTATGATTTTATATACGGAAGAAATACAATGCTGACAGAAGTTGCAAAAAATATTTACAAGAAGGCGGTACCGTTATCTAACAATCCTTTGCGGGAGATAAACGCTTATATTATTACAGGAGAAAAAAATCTTTTGATTGATACAGGTTTTAACAGAATAGAATGTGAAGAGGCATTAAAAAGCGCATTTACAGAATTGGGAATAGATACTATAGATTTGTTTATCACATATCTTCATTCTTCTATCATACCAAAATATCATTTTCAGAATAAAAAAGGAAGTATGGTTTTTTGTAGGCAAATCCTATTTTATTATTAAGGGGGGGATACAATGCTGACAGAAGTTGCAAAAAATATTTACAAGAAGGCGGTACCGTTACCCAACAATTCTTTGCGGGAGATAAACGCTTATATTATTACAGGAGAAAAAAATCTTTTAATTGATACAGGTTTTAACAGAATAGAATGTGAAGAGGCATTAAAAAGCGCATTTACAGAATTGGGAATAGATACCATAGATGTGTTTATCACACATTTTCATTCGGATCATTGTGGGCTTGTATCTAAATTGGCAAACAAAACAAATACTGCCTTTGCCGGTGAAACAGAGGGAGAGCTAATCAATTTTGAGGTCGGAAACCTTTATTGGAAAATGCTGGACGATTTGTTTGTAAAATTTGGATTTCCCAAAGCGGCATTTGGAAAAAATACAGATATCCACCCGGGCAGAAAATATTGTCACAATAAAAGAGTGGATTTTACATATGTATCTGAAGGAGACGTGCTAAAATACGGAGGCTATAATCTGGAGGTTATTGCTGCGCCGGGACATACCCCGGGACATATGTGCTTATATGATGCAAAAAATAAAATCTTTTTTTGTGGAGACCATATATTGGGGACCATTACGCCAAATATTTCTATTGAGTTAAGCATGGAAAATCCACTGAAAGAGTATTTGGACAGTCTTGCAAAAGTGGAAAAGTTGGATGTAAAATTATTGCTGCCATCTCATGGCACACCGGTTGAAAATATGTATGAACGTATTAAAGAATTAAACAAGCATCATCAGCAAAGGTTGGCGGAAGTGATGCAGATATTGGCACAGGAGTGGAAAACAGCTTATATGGTGGCAAAAGATATGCACTGGGAAATCCCATGCAAATGCTGGGAAGATTTTCCTACGCCACAAAAGTGGTTTGCTACGGGAGAAGCAATTGCTCATTTGCAGTATTTATATTTTTCCGGCAAAATTGTCAGAAAGGAAAAAGATGGAATCTATTTTTATAAAAAATAGTATTTGATTTTGCTGTCGAAAAGTCTTGAACTGTGAAAACCTCTGTAAATACAGGCTTTTTACTATTAGGACACTTATAACAGCAATGATTTTGACGTTTTGGTGTCCAAATGGTTCCCGGATTTCCTATAGCGATATAAAACGATACGGGCAGATATGAGAAAAATCATACTACGCGGGGTCGAAAGCACTCGTTGCTTTCGCCCTCTTGGCTACCATATAAGCAGGGGCAGACACACTTGTCAACGACGGGCAAAGCCCGTTTATCTAGACCGTTGACGAGTGTGAGTGACTTTGCTATTCTCAGCCGAGCAGAATTTTGATAGAAAAATTTTGCATGAGTATTATAATGTATGTGTTGAAATGGACAATAAACAGGGATTTATGGAGGTAATTAAAATGAGACTTGATGGTTTAGGATTATTCGTAGACGATATGCCTACAATGGTTCGTTTTTATAGAGATGTTCTTGGTTTTGAAATTATCGAGGGAGAGCATGCGGTAAATGTATATCTAATCAAAGATAGAACACTTTTTATGTTGTATGAACGAAAAAACTTTGAAAAAATGACAAGCAGAAAATATGAATATCTAAAAGGGCTCAACGGACATTTTGAAATAGCACTGTATGTTGATACGTTTGAAGAGGTTGATAAGGAATATGCAAGAATTATCGCACAAGGAGGTCAATCTGTTTTAGAACCAACAACTGAACCTTGGGGACAACGCACTTGTTATATTGCGGATCCTGAGGGTAATTTGATTGAGATAGGTTCTTTTAATCGTTCCTTTGATAACAGAACAAATTTTAATGAGATACAATAACAAATGCTTATTTTTTTAAGGGTTTGGAATATTCCCAACAAGCGAAAATTTCTCTTGCTGCCGCAGACAGAAACGAGTGATTTTTCGGAAAGGGTACTCTTTTGCTATGCTTGCTACGGAACTTTTCCGCAAAGGAAAAGAGGGTCAAAAGGAACGCTTTTTCTCTATGAAATGTTACGCAGTTAAAAGGCATTTTTGAAGAAAAAGATATAAACATCTTGTACAATCAGTTTAGTTCATGCAAATCCTATATTTACAAGGCTTATTAAACCTCTAATGCGTAACATAACATAAAACAAGGTAGTGCTAAACTGCATTTGCGGACATGATAATATCGCTCCCCGCCTAGGCGTATCATCTTATTTGTGGTGCTAAAATGGTGCCCAACTCTACAAAACCAACTTATACAAAGATATAAAACCATAAACAGAAATATGCGAAAAAGTTCTTGATTTAAGCCACTTTCAAGTATTTTCTATAAGCAGTTATAAGAAATTATAAGACGATTTTCGTCTGCAAAATCAGTAAAAAATAACAAAATATTACAATGATAAAAAATATTTGAAAGCGATTATAAAAAATAAATTCTGTTAACTTAATGTGAAAATAAAAGTAGAGCAATTTGCGACAAATATATTTTTGATATCCATAATTATTGTTCCTATAAAGATGGCGGCAATAACAAAAACAATGAGAATAAGAAATAGTAAAATCTTTAAAAGTAATTTTTATATTTATATATAGAAACAGCTCCTTTCCAAGAGAAAATATTTTTGTTTTCATTTTATTATTGTACTTTCAATAAGGAGATGTTGTCTATATCGTTTTAACGTAACAGAATCTAAAAATAGACTGGGAGGAGCTATATGTCAGGGAGGATTTTTATTACAGGAGATAAACATAGGACTTTTATCCCGTTGTTTGGATTGGCAGAGCATATTGAACTAAAAAATACAGATATTTTGATGATTGCCGGCGATGCCGGATATGTATGGGACGACGATTATCTCTATGATGTAGAAACTTTGCAGCAAATTTTCCCCGGTACTTTGGTATTTATTGATGGAAACCATGAAAATCATGCGTTGTTGAATCGTTTAAAAGTCATTCAATGGAATGGAGGAAAAGTACATCAGGTAGGACAACGGGTATTGCATTTGATGAGGGGAGAGATATATTGTATTTATGGAAGGACTTTTTTTACTTTTGGAGGCGCCCGTTCTGTTGACAAGGATAGAAGAGAAGAAGGCATAAGCTGGTGGAAAGAGGAAGAACCAACTCAGCAAGAAATGGAGTATGGCAAAAAACAGCTTCTTTGTCATATAAATGAGATTGATTATGTTATGACTCATGAATCTCCTTTGTTTGCCAGAGAATCAATTTCCAGAGAGAAAGCGGTTGAGGAAGGATATTTTTTGCCAAAGATTTTAGAAGATTGGTATCATATGCTTATGGGTTCTCAAAAGTTTAAAAAATGGTATTTTGGACACATGCATACAGACCAACAGATTACGCCAAAGTTATATGGAATCTATCACAATATTTTACTGCTTGACAAAGAAAAAATCATTCCATGGATGTAACTGAAAACGCATATTCAGTGGAGAATATGCTATTTTTTGTGTACAGAAAATCACACATTAAATGTATGAAAAAAGCCATCCGGCGTTGTATTGGAAATGATAAAGGATGTTTATTGTATATAAAATGCAATTGCCAATATCATATATAGTATTTGTGTCCAAAGCAAAAAGTGTTTTGTGAAAATAACAGGGGAAATATTGTGTAGTGAATATAATACCAAAGGCAGGAGTATGTCCGGAACGTGTACATATGCTTGTAGAGATACCGCCTAAAAGTTTTATGGAGTATTTAAAAGGGAAAAAAGTATAATATGAATGGAAATTGTGAGTTGAAATACAAATATAGAAATTTTGATATAAAGGCTATGATACAGCAGCCAGACAATCAAATAAGAGAAGAGAGATGACATTGGAGTGGAAAACCCCTTTTAAGGGTAGCGGATAACACAGGAACAGTTGGTAGACTAGGTAGGCATAAGCGAGGAACGAAGGGCTATGCCCCCATAGGAAAAACTACCCTCTAGGAGAGTAGTTGTTTTTTATTGCTAAACCAATAAAAACCCCCAGCTATGCTGGAGGAATCGGCGAGTTTTAAAAACTTCTTATGCTGTCATGATATTGAGTCCTCTAAAACACAGAAAAGCTATAAATCGTTTAGCACATATAAGTTGGGAATGTAAATACAACAAAGTATAGAAAACAGATAATATATGGAAAATGAATGAAATAGGGAAAATACTTGTACAATTATGTGAAAGAAAAGCAATAGAAGTGATAGGGGCAAAATGTTGTCCAGATCATATACATATGCTGATTGGTATACCACGATGTGTCAGAAATAGTTGGATATTTGAAAGGGAAAAGTTCTCTCATTATTTTTGATAGACATATAAATTTAAAATACAAATATGGAAATAGAAGGTTTTAGTATAAAGGATATTACGTTGATACAGTTGGGAAAAATACAAAAAAATACGGGAACAATCAGTTAAAGGAAGACTGAATGGCAGATCAAATCAGTTTAAGTGAGTACATTGACCCGTTTACGAGTGAAAAAGTAAAAGCAAACAGATAAAAATAGCCGCCAAAGGCAACAGTTGGGGAAGTAGAGCACTTGGCGGATTTACAAGTGCTGCTGGTAACAGTCCCTTCTAGGGGCAGAGCAAACTACTGTCTAAGCCAGTGGTTCTGATATGATTTTATTCTATCTGCCCGGCTTATTTTTAGTGTAAAAAAAGCAGCTAAGATATGTATAAAAATAACACAACATATCAAAAAATTTTGTTTTGAAGTAATCATACTGTTTTTAAGTCTTTTCAAATGAAATGTTTTTTGTTTTACGATAATACAAAGGGGTAACTCCTGTATATTTTTTAAAAATTTTGCTGAAATAGCCGGGATTCTGAAAGCCCACACAAAGTGCAATTTCTGTGATAGAGTCAGAGGTGTTGTTTAATAATGACATTGCAATGGTAATACGATATTTTGTAATATATTCTATAGGAGTAATATGTAATATAGTTTGAAAACAGCGAAAACATTCTCTTTGACTGATGTTGGCGCATAAAGCAAGTTGTTTTAAAGAAATAGGTTGATTGTATTGAGAGTGAATATATTTTAACATTTGTTTGATTCTATGATTTGCTACAGTAGAAGTCGACACAGAAGAGGTAAAAGCAGATTGGCAGTTTTCTGTTATATGATAACAAAAATAAGAAAGCTGTTCTCTAATGCCAAAAAGAAATGCTTTTGGCTCTTGTGTAAAAAAATCATACGCTTTTTGAAAACAAATGATACACTGTTGCTGCCAGTCTATTTCAGAAGAAAAAATGATATAGTTTAAGTTTTGACAGTTCAATAAAGGAGCAATGTAACGTTTCATATAGATACTTTCTTCGCACCCTCCTACCAAAAGAGCATCAAAAAGTATTGTAAGCAATATACAGGCGTCATTGGAAGCTTTTTGCATAAAATGAAGGACATTTGTATTTAAAAAAAGACATTGTCCTTTTTTTAATGTAAAAGAAGTTTCTCCCAAATCTACAAATACAGAACCTTCTTTGACAAATACAAGTTCTATTTCATTGTGCCAATGCCAAGGGATTTCGTGTTGAGGATGGTCTACAAAATTGGTTAGATAGGCAGTACAAGGAAATTGTTCCTCAATGTGAGAAAACAGTTGTTTTTGATTATGGTCTGTTTTGATATAGCAATGTTCTATGATTTTCATAAAAAAACTCCTTTTGTCAGTATCCTATTATTTTTTGACAGTATATTATTAGAAAAAATTATTTTCTGGCAGTATAATCATATCACAATCAAATCAATGACACAACCAAAAGGAGAAGATACAATATGATAACAATATATAATATTAAAAATTTAGAAGTATTTTTTCGTATGATTAATAGCTTTGAAAATCCTGTTATAATACAGCTAAAAAAATCAGTTTGCAGTGAAGATTTAAGAAATAACATTATGCTGCAGGAAATATTAACTTCTACTGTTGGAGAAAATGGATTGGAAAAGCTTTCTCTTTCTATCGAAGGAAAAGAAGATGTAGACAAAATGGTAGCGTTTTTGTTAGAAAAAAATCAAAAAAAAGGGGCGTAACTTCAAAAAAGAAGGCGTAACCACAGAAAAAAAGCTCTTCTCGTATTAAAAAATAGGAGAAGGGCTTTTTAAAATAAAAAAGGATAGTTTGATGGTATTTTAAAATATGATACTGATTGACATATCATTGTTGTTTTTGAAAATCTTTGAAAGCTTTTTCATAAGCACGATAGGTAGTGTCATCAAAACATACCATTTGTACTTTTTCCATATCTTCATTTTCTTCTAAAAATGTCATAATTTCTTTTACAGCAATTTTTGCGGCTTTTTCTACCGGATAGCGATAGACGCCTGTGCTGATAGATGGAAAAGAAATAGATGTAATCTCATGTTCTTGTGCCAATTTTAGGCTGTTACGGTAGCAATTTGCCAATAATTCCGCTTCTCCTCTGTTACCGCCTCTCCAGATAGGTCCAGGGGTATGTATTACATATTCTGCTTTTAATTTGTAACCGCCGGTGATTTTTGCTTCTCCAGTGGGGCATCCGCCTAGTGTTTCACATTCTAAAAGCAGTTCTTTGCCTGCGGCTTTGTGAATGGCGCCGTCTACGCCGCCACCGCCTAAAAGCGATGTATTTGCAGCATTGACAATAGCCTGTGTTTTGACACGTACAATATCTCCTTTGATGATAGAAAATCTATCTATCATAACACATCCCTCCTTTTTTTTATTGTAGCTTGTTTTCTGTTTTTCGTAAAGTCATTTTTATAAAAAGAAGACTTGGTAAAAAATGGGGTTTTGTTTTCTATTTAAAAAAATAAATATAATAAAATAAAAATTCTCTCTGATTTGCATAATAAAGTAGGTATTATAAAACAAATATAAAGTAAAAATATACATAAAATAAAAGCGTGCATGATTATTGTAGGGACTTTTTAAACAATATGCTTAATTCCATAAAATGTTTTTGTTCAAAATACAAATACGCTTTAAACTGTTAAACTTTAAATAGCTAAATTATCATTTGACTTTGAAAACAGAGCATACTAAAATAAAAACATCAAAAGCAGATAACGATAGGGTATCTATCTGCAAAAAAATTAAGGGAGGATTATCATGAAAAAAAGCATTTTTAAAACAATTTGTTCTTTGACAATGGCGGCGGCAATGGTATTGACCGCAACAGCTTGTTCAAGTCAAACAACAACTACTGAAGAAGCAACAGATACAGCAACACAACAAGAAAGTCAAACAACAACACAAACAGAACAATTTAAAATCGGTATACTGCAACTGACGGAGCATGAGGCATTGGACAAAGCAAGAAATGGTTTTATTGACGCTTTGGCAGAGGGAGGATATGTAGATGGCGAAAAGATTGTCATTGATTTTCAAAATGCACAGGGTGACCAATCCAATCTAAAAACAATGAGCCAAAAATTTGTAAATGACGGAGATGATTTGGTACTTGCCATTGCTACGCCGGCGGCGCAGTCTATAGCGGCAGAAACACAGGATATTCCTATTTTGGCAACGGCCATTACAAACTATCCGGAAGCAGGCTTAGTAGAATCTAACGAAGCACCAGGTGTCAATCTATCCGGTACAAGCGACAGAACGCCTGTAGAAGAACAATTAAAATTATTAAAACAAATATTGCCGGAGGTGCAAACAGTAGGTATTTTATATAATTCCAGTGAAGCAAACTCTGAAATTCAAGCACAAGAGGCTATTGCCGCTTGTGACACATTAGGTTTAAGCTATAAAGAAGGGACTGTAACAAATGTAAACGATATTCAGCAAGTGGTACAGTCTATTGTAAGCGATGTAGACGCTCTTTATATCCCAACAGACAACACATTTGCCTCTGCCATGCCTTTGGTAGCTTCTATTACAGATATAGAAAAAATTCCTGTTATTTGTGGTGAAATTGGCATGGTAAAAGGCGGCGGATTGGCTACTATTGGTATTGATTATTATAAATTAGGACAACAAACAGGCGAAATGGCAATTCGTGTATTGGAAGGCGAAGATGTTTCTACAATGCCTATCGAATTTCCTGATACAATAGATATTTGTATCAATTTAGATACAGCAGAAAAAATTGGCGTGACCATTCCTCAAGAAGTGATTGACAGCGCAGTTACCATTATTGAAAACGGAACAGAAACAACTGCAGCAGACACAGCCAATCAATAATAATATACATGCATCTAGAGTGCCTTAAGGCACTCTCTTTTCTATAGAATTCAATGAAATGGGTGAAAAAATATGAACTTTATTACAATGGCGTCGTTTTTGAGTGCTGTTTCACAAGGATTGTTATGGTCCATATTAGCCATTGGTGTATATATTACATATCGTGTACTTGACTTTGCGGATTTAACCACAGAGGGCAGCTTTCCATTGGGTGCGGCAGTTACGGCACAAGGGATTGTAATGGGTCTGAACCCTTTTGTAGCAACGTTGTCAGCCTTTGGAGTTGGGTTATTGGCGGGGCTTGTAACAGGCGTATTTCATACAAAATTAAAAATACCCGGTCTTTTGGCGGGTATTCTTGTTATGACAGGGTTATATTCTGTTAATTTAAGAATCATGGGAAAAGCGAACCTACCATTACTCAAACAACCTACCATTGTAACAAATGTTGTAGAAACAACAGGATTTTCCACAGCAAATGCCGTTATGGCAGTAGGTGTGATAGCGGTAGTGATTGTGATTATACTATTGTGGTTATTATTTTCTACAGAATTTGGTTTTGCGCTGAGAGCCACAGGCGATAATCCTCGTATGATTAGTGCATTGGGTGTAAATACAGATATTATGATTATATTGGGCTTAATGATAAGCAATGGCTTGATATCACTTTCCGGCGGTTTGATTGCACAGTATAATGGTTATGCTGATGTAGGCATGGGCGTTGGTACAATCGTAATTGGTTTGGCGTCGGTTATCATTGGAGAGGTGCTTTTGGGAAGACGTTCTATTGTTTGGTGCTTGTTTTCTGTTGTGGTTGGTTCTATATTGTATCGTATTATTATTGCATTTGTACTGGCAAACAATCTGCCTCCAACAGACTTAAAGCTGTTTTCTTCCATTGTGCTGGCAATTTGTCTTTCTTTACCGGCCGCAAAGGAATGGTACAGAGACTTTATCAACAGACGCAGTCAAAAAACAGTGTAAAAGGAGGAAAAGGTATGTTAAAAGTAGATCATGTAAAAAAAACATTTTCTCCCGGTACAGTCAATGAAAAACGAGCCTTGAAAGAGATTACGTTTCATATGGAGGCGTCTGATTTTGTAACAGTGATAGGAGGAAATGGCGCAGGAAAATCTACTATGCTCAATGCCATTGCAGGCATTTTTAAAGTGGATACAGGTACTATCATTATAAATGACACAGATGTTACAAAGCTGCCGGAACATAAAAGAGCCGTTCATATTGGACGTGTTTTTCAAGATACTAGAATGGGTACAGCCTCTGATATGACCATAGAAGAAAATATGGCAATGGCATTGCGAAGAGGCAAGGTAAGAGGACTAAGAAAGGGTATCACAAAAGCGGAAAGAAATTTGTTTCGAGAAAGGCTTGCTATATTGGATTTGGGACTGGAAAACCGTATGACTGCAAAGACAGGACTGCTTTCCGGAGGACAAAGACAAGCATTGACATTGCTTATGGCAACTATGACAAAGCCGGAACTGCTTTTGCTGGATGAGCATACAGCGGCGCTGGATCCAAAAACAGCAAAAAAAGTGTTGGAATTGACCAATCAGATTATTACAGAAGATAAATTGACAGCGCTAATGATTACACACAATATGCAGGATGCATTGCGATTGGGCAATCGTCTTATGATGCTTCATGAAGGAAAGGTATTGATTGATTTGCAAAGAGAAGAAAAGAAAAATTTACAAGTATCTGATTTATTAAAAATGTTTGAAAAAGCCAGTGGTATGGGTATGGCAAGCGATAAAATATTATTAAGCTGACAAAAAGACTCTATTTCACATGATGATGAAATAGGGTCTTTTTTATATGTATAGCTTTTGTTTTAAAAATAAGCGGTATTTTTCATGCTTTTTGATGCATATAAAAATAAAAAAGAAAAAGAAAGGAATCAAAAATTGAAAGCATTTTTGACAGACAGACAGGCATGGCTTTTGGCCGTGATAGCTTATTTGGATATTGATATATTTTATCAAAATAGCAGTTATAAACAAAAAAGACTAAAATATCTTTTTGACGTTATGAAATATTATTTAGAAAAAGGAAATGAAATTGATTATAATGGGGGATTTACACAATGGGAATTTTTGGAGGCGGCAAAGGAGATAGCAAAAGATGAGATATTAAATAAACTAATGTTTACAGATTATAAAAATGATAATAAACAAAATGAATATGACATTGATTTTACAGGTTTTGTAGCGATTGCATTAAAAGATGATTTTGGAAATTGTGTCATTACCATAAGAGGTTCAGAAGGGGCAAACCAAGCAGAAGTAGAAGGATTTGAAACTTTTTTGGGGAAAGAAGGATTAGGTGATTTTTTGACAGTAGATTGGACAAAAGGCAACGTTCGGTTTTTGAGTGGAAAATCGGTTCAATTTCAGCCATTGCTGGATTTTGTGAAAAAAAATAAAGCAGAATTTGGAAAAAAAACATTTTTAACAGGACATTCTCAGGGAGCAGCAAATGCAGTGTATGCTTGCGCTTATTTTGATGAAATGCAAGCAAAGGTATTTGATGGTACAGGCTGCGCTCAGTTGTTAGATAAAAAACAAAGACAAAGGCTAAAGCAATCGGATGTGGTAAACTATGTATTAAATGGAGATTTGATTGGTTCTTTATTGTTCCATAGTGAAAAAACGGTATATATCGCTCCTATCTCTGATAAAAAAATTTGTTATAAGTCAAATGATAAAAAAACAGCTTTTCCTTTGATTTTAGATACGGAAAAATTACAATATGCTTTTTATTTTCATTATTTACAAGCAATTAAATTTGATGAAAAAGGAAATGTAATACCTTCACAGCCGGGAAAATGGGCAAAAGAATTTTCTAAAATATCAAAAATAATATGTATTTTGAATTTAGCCACAAACAACAAATTTGGCTATCAATTATATCATGACATTGATGCATTTATTGATTTTAAAATTGCACAGGACTATACCCAAAAGTTACAACAACATAAAAACACAACACCCCAAGAATGGATAACAAAGGATAAACTTTGGAAAAGAGCATATCAAAACAGCAAAAAAAGAAAGCTTTCCCAAAAAGAGGCAACACCTTATTCTATATTAGAAAAAGATAAAAAACAAAGGCAATTATTTTTAAAAGAACAAAGTGATTTTTTATGGCAAACAATACAGAAAGAATTAGAAGAGCAAAAACAAAATATTGTAAAAAAAGTTTGCAGTTTTGGAGCATTATCTGTTATCAGCAATGTTTTATGTCATAATAAAGTTTCAAAAAAAGAGGAAAATTTTATGCTGATAGCAAAGATATCAGCTTTTATTTATGATACTTTTTTAAAAGAAAATCCCAAAAAGGGTTTTATGTATTTAAATACTGTTTTTTCTTTTCCAAATTTAGATTTGGATACTTTTGTAAAAGAACAACAAAAAAACGGTACTTTGCAGACAATATTAAACTATCATCAAGATACATAAAAAATACAATCATATTATGAGAAAAAGACATATTGAAAAGAGCATAAACAAAGAGTAAAATATTTCTAGGGGTGTTTTTGTTGCAGGACTTAACAGTAGGAAAAGAATATAAAGTATTATTTTATTTTACATTGCCTATACTGATTGGAAATTTGTTTCAGCAGTTTTATAATGTTGCCGACAGTATTATTGTAGGACAATTTTTGGGAAAAGAAAATCTGGCGGCAGTAGGTTTTTGTTTTCAAATCAATGCAATATTGGTTGCCATTTCTATGGGATTATCATTGGGTATGAGTATATTGATTTCTCGATATACAGGAGAAAAAGAATTGGAAAAAATCCGTGCTGTAATAGATACGGGATTTTATTTTTCTGTTGTATGTTCAGTGATACTTTGTTTTTTAGGAATTTTTTTTACTGATTTTTTGATTCATATTTTTCAAGTTCCTGAGGATACCATTGACTATACTGCCATTTATTTAAAAATATTGTTTTTAGGAACCATACCCACTTTTTTATATAGTGCCATAACCAATTTTTTAAGGGGATTAGGAGATTCTAAAACGCCTGTATACTGTTTAATTGCAGCCGCTATATTAAATATTGTATTAGATCTTTTTTTTGTAGGTTATCAAAAATACGGAATTGGAGGTGCGGCAGCCGCAACGGTATTGTCACAATGGTTTTCTTGTATTACAAGCTTTATTATCCTTTCTAAAAAATATCCTCTTTATTGTATCCACATCAAAAAACCACAGTTAGAAATAACAGCGTTGAAAAAAAGTCTTTTTATTGGAGTGCCTTCTATGGCGCAGCAAGTGTTTAAAAGTATTGGTTTTTTAACACTACAGGCAATGGTAAATGGATTTGGCTCTACCTGTATGGCGGCATATAGTGTGACTTCAAAAATTGATTCCTTTGCTCAACTTCCCGCGTTACATCTGGGTCAAGCGCTTTCTAATTTTACAGCACAAAATAGAGGAGCCAAGAAAGAGGAAAGAGTCAAAAGAGGATTTTTTGCCGCATTGCTTATGGGATGGATGATTACAATTACAATTTCTTTTTTGGTGGTGCTGTTTGGTCAGTTTTTCATAGGATTTTTTATAAAAGAGCATTCTGTCATGGATATTGGGATAGGATATTTACGTATTGTAGGTCTTTTTTACTGTATTGACGCCACTATGCAAGTTTTAAATGGGATATTGCTAGGGTATGAAAAACCTTTTGTACCTATGATTTCTACAATTGTGTCTCTTTGTCTGATGCAGGTGCCGGCAGCATATATTCTTTCTCATACGTCATTGGGTTATACGGGTATATGGCTTGCGACTCCTTTTGGTTGGATGGGCGGTGTATTGATTCGATTATACTACTATCTGAAACTTCCAAAAAAAGAAAAAACATCTGTTTAATTTGCTTTAGTCATATGACAACAGCTTTTGATATCCTAATTAGTGAGTTTTTTTGATGTTTATGAGCATTATGACTTGGCGCTTTTGGCAGGAAATGCAGTAAAAACACGAATTTCAAGGAATAAAGGATTTTTGATGCAGAGTATGAAAAAATTCCTAATTAATGAATTTCTTTGATGTTTATGAGCATTATGACTTGGCGCTTTTGGCAGGAAATGCAGTAAAAACACGAATTTCAAAGAAACGAAAGGTTTTTGATGCAGAGTATGAAAAAATTCCTAATTAAT
>DVLQ01000215.1 GCA_018715395.1 Candidatus Coprocola pullicola
CTCATTTGGGCTTATTTATTACTTTAGTGTAGAAATCTGCTAGCAGATTTTAACAACTAAGTCGCCCTGCGGGTGAGATGAAAGCTTAAGCAAAAGTATCGGTCTTGGTATAAAATAAAAAGGTTTAAGCCTGAACTATTTTACAAAAAAAGAACAATGCTCTATGTCAAATAGCCCATCATGTACAAAAGTGTAAGTGTTATATCGTTTTTACTCCAAAGTACAAAAGGAAAATGATTTATTCTGAACTATGTGAGAATATACAAAAGAGAATAAAAGATTTGTGTAAATGCAAAGAAATAGAAATTATAAAAGGGTGAGTGTATGCTCCTGTGTATATTTTGGTAGAGATAACGAGTATATCATAGGGTAAAAGTGCAGCGATGATATTTGAATAGAAAAGTAAATACTAAATTTGAAGTAGAGATTTTAGGGCAATAGATATTATATGAATAAAGTAATACAGCAACAATTTAAAAAGGCATAATACAACAATACCAAATTAAATATAATCTAAACAGAAGATTTTTTTTAAGAACAGCAAAGAACTTCTCAAAAAAGCTTGAACAAAATGAAAGCCGGCGTCATTTCGGCGCCGACTATCTTATAAACACTTATAGGTTTGGAGCAAACCCGGTCTTTTTGGAATGGCTATGATTAATGAATAAGCCTTTATTTCCTTCTGCAAGCTTTATGCTCTCCAAAGCTTTGAAATACGGGGTTTTTATCAGATAAAAATAAATTCTGTCTATAGATTACATTCGGAAAATTTTTTTGTTCTGCGAACTCTTTTCTTTAATAAAAAGAACTTTTTTGACAGTCCGAAACGATATTTTTTAATATGTTTTTTTTATTTTGCCGCCTCATTGATAACCAGTGCCATCAATTCCAATTCTTGGTCTGTATTATTTTCTAGAGAGTGAAATTCTCCTACATTGATCAGACAGACGTCGCCTGCAGTTACTGTTGTTTTAGAACCATCGTTGTCTATAAAAACGCCTTCGCCTTTTAGTATTAAATAAGGTTCTGTATCTCCAACGTGCTGATGCCAGCCAATACTGCTGTGAGGACGCAAAATAACACGGGCATACATTTTACCATGTCCCATTAATTCTTCTTTTTCTAAAATATGATGTATTTCAACAGAACCTTTTCCACCACGAAGCCCTTCTACTTCTACAATTTTTTCTTTTCTTACCATAAAATATCCCTCATTTCTTATGTAATAATATGTCAATATTATATAATAGTATACTCCATTTATCAATATAAAAAAGTAGTTTATGACAGTCCTGATAAATCAAAAATAGGAGTGTAGTGGGTAGTTGCTGAAGATTTCTTTTGTATAAAACCATTTTTTAATCCTATTTGAAAAAAATAATCTGTTACCTTTTGGTATTCTAATGTGGTAAGTTTGCGAGAAAGCTGTTTGACTTGTTTGGCTTTATACATAGGAGTATATTGGTTTAAAAGAGAAATATAAGTATCTTGCCCCAAATTTTTGTATATCCACTCCAACACGGAAAAACTATCTTGATAACAGCCGGGTAATATTAAATGACGAATCAAGATACCTTTTTGTAATATACCGTCAGAAGAAAACACATTTTCGGGCACTTGTCTTTTCATTTCCAATAAAGCAGTTTTAGCATATTCTGCATAGTCTTTTGCCAAAGAAAAAGTATTGCTGTATTTGTCGGAAATATATTTAAAATCAGGCAAATATATGTCAATGAGTCCCTCCAGTAATTTTAGGCTTTCTGCTTTTTCATATCCATTGGTATTATATACAACAGGAATGCGCAATCCTTTTTGTTTGGATAAAATAAGAGCCTCTCTGATTTGAGGCAGATATTGTGTGGGAGAAACAATATTAATATTGTGTACATTCTTTTTTTGTTGAGATAAAAAAATATCAGACAAATGTTCTATGGTTAATTCTTTTCCAAAGTCTTCTTGGCTGATGGTGTGATTTTGACAAAATATACAGCCTAAATTGCAGTGAGAAAAAAAGACGGTTCCAGAACCTTTTGTACCGCTGATGGGGGGTTCTTCCCAGTGATGGATACTGGCTAATGCACATTTGGGCAAAAGTGCTGCTTGACAAAATCCTTTTTCGCCGGCATAACGATTTACTCCGCAATTTCTGGGACATATGGTGCAGTGTTTCATAAAAGCAACGTATGATTCCATTGTAATTTCCTTTCTGTTTTGGTTTACTGCCTTTATTTTAACAAATGTACCAATGTTTTAATAGTGCAAAAAACAAAAAGATGTGATACACTACAATAGAAAACGGAACAGAAACAGAAGGGGGACTGAAGCATGAAACAATATGAAACAGTAGAAACAACAGAAAAAAAATTGGAAAAGGTCCTTTGTAACTGTTGCGGAAAAGAGATTACAAAACAACAAGGATATTTTTCGGATTTTTTGCATATTGAAAAACAATGGGGATATTTTTCACAAAAAGATGGCAGAAAAGATGAGTTTGATTTGTGTGAAAACTGTTATGACCGGTTTGTAAAAAGTTTTGCACTTCCTATAAAATAATGAAAAACACCTGTTGCAATGGTTTTGCGACAGGTGTTTTTTGCTGTGTGCTCAATGGTTATGACAAAACTTTTGATTGAATAAATCCCATTTACCTTAGTAAATGGGAAAATGACAGTGTTAGAAAAGTCAAAAGCTGTCTTTTTATCAGTTGCCAAAAGAAATATGTTTGTTGGTTATAGTACATTCTCAGAAGGGGAGTATGGTATGAAGGTGTGGCTGACAACAATGACATTAAAAAAATGATTATAAAAATAGATTTATGTAGGCTTTATCAAAGCCATTGTTTAATGGGTTGTGTATTATTATAATTTGTATTTTCTATCTAAACTACGATATTGTATTACTTCTGCAATATGTTTTGTGGTAATGTTTTTACAGCCTTCTAAATCTGCAACAGTACGAGCGGCCTTTAATATTTTATGATAAGCTCTTGCGCTTAAATTCATATGGTCAAAAGCAGACTGAAGCAGTGTTTTTTCCTTTGCGCCCAATGGGCAATATTGCTCAATCTGCACTGCGCCTAATTGGGAGTTAAAATAAAAAGGTTCGTTTTGATATCTTTCCAATTGTATTTGTTGTGCCTGTAAAACTCTTTGTTTAATTTGTGCAGAGGACTCTCCATAAGAGGTGCTTTCTAATACAGAGTAAGAAAGCGCAGGCAGCTCTACCATCAAATCGATACGGTCTAAAAGTGGACCGCTTATTTTGCTATGATATTTTGAAATTTCATGAAAAGAACAATGGCAACGCTCTTTATCTCCCAAATAACCGCAGGGACAGGGATTCATGGCGGCAATGAGCATAAAATGTGCAGGATAGGTGAATGTGCCATTGACACGGGAAATGGTAATTTGACCATCTTCCAAAGGCTGTCTCATAATTTCCAAAGCATTTCTTTGAAATTCCGGCAGTTCGTCCAAAAATAATATGCCATTGTGTGCCAATGATATTTCTCCGGGGCGAGGGATTCTGCCTCCGCCCGTTAGTGCAGAGGGAGAAATGGTATGATGTGGCGCACGAAAAGGTCTTTTGTCAATCAATGTGTTTTTGGACTGCAATAGTCCGGCAACGCTATATATTTTTGTAATTTCAATGCTTTCTTCAAATGTTAAGTCAGGAAGTATGGTAGGAATCCGTTTGGCAAGCATTGTTTTGCCTGTACCGGGAGGTCCAATCAGAAGTACATTATGATATCCTCCGGCGGCAATTTCCAATGCTCTTTTTGCGTTTTCCTGTCCTTTGACTTCTGAAAAGTCAAGCAGCATTTCTTCTGTTTGCTTTGAAAAAATAGCTTGCACGTCTGTTGCAAAAGGAGTCATTTGTTTTTTGTGTTGTAAAAAAGAAACGGCGTCTATTAAATTTGTAAAAGGATATACTTCTATTCCTTTTACAAGAGCAGCCTCTTGTGCGTTTTCAAAAGGAACAATGCAACGCGAAATTCCCCTTTCTTTGGCATGATATATCATAGGCAGAACACCGTTTACATTACGAATAGAGCCATCTAAAGAAAGTTCCCCCAATATTAGCGTATTTTGTAAGGAAGATAAAGAAAATAAACCCATAGAACATAGTATGCCAAGAGCAATGGGCAAGTCAAAAGCAGGTCCTTCTTTTTTCATATGGGCAGGGGCTAGATTGACCGTAATACGCTTTATTGGAAATGTAAAGCCGGAATTTTTGATGGCAGTGCGAACTCTTTCTCTGGCTTCTTTTACAGCAGAATCCGGTAAACCAACCAAGTCAAAAGCAGGCAGACCATTGCTTAAGTCTACTTCTACATCTATTAAATATCCGTCAATGCCTAATAATCCACTGCTTAATATTTTTGAAAGCATTTTGATTCCCCCTTTTTCACCTTCTACAATCATA
>DVLQ01000216.1 GCA_018715395.1 Candidatus Coprocola pullicola
GGTGCTGGCTCTTAATAAGCCCTTATAGGGCTGGTGCAAACCACGTCTTTTAGGCGTGGTTCTGATTTTAAAAAAATATTGCTTTAATATAGGTGTTATAAAAACAGATATTATGCTATACTATTTTAAAAGCATTTTGTTTGAGGCAATGTTAAAAAAAGAAAGTGCAGTATGAAAAAGGAGGTTTTTTATATGGCAATTGATTTAAAAGGAAGAAGTTTTTTAACATTAAAGGATTTTACAGCAGAAGAAATTGAATATTTGATTGATTTGGCAATGGAATTGAAAGAAAAAAAGAAAAAGGGCATTTTTGAAAAAAGAATGGAAAACAAAAATGTAGCGTTGATATTTGAAAAACCTTCTACCAGAACACGCTGTTCTTTTACTGTGGGCGCCATTGACGAGGGAGCGCACCCTGAATATTTGGGAAAAGACGATATTCAGTTAGGACACAAAGAAACCATAGAAGATACGGCCAGAGTGTTGGGCAGAATGTTTGACGGCATTGAATTTAGAGGATTTTCTCAGCAGACTGTTGAAAAATTAGCACAGTACAGCGGAGTGCCTGTTTGGAATGGTTTGACGGATGAAGATCATCCAACCCAAGTGTTAGCAGATTTTATGACAATTAAAGAAAAATTGGGCAAATTAAGAGGCATTCGTTTTGTATATGCAGGAGATGGCAGAAACAATATGTCAAATGCATTGATGATTGGCTGTTCTAAAATGGGACTGCATTACGTGGTTGCAGCGCCTAAGGGATTGCATCCGGAAAAACAGCTTTTAGAGCTTTGCAAAGTATATGCAGAAGAAAGTGGCGGCAGCATCACAGTAACAGATGATGTGAAAGAAGCTGTAAAAAATGCAGATGTGATATACACAGATGTATGGGTTTCCATGGGAGAGGAAGCAAAAACAAAAGAAAGAATCGACCTTTTGCAGCCATATCAAGTAAATGAGCAATTGATGACAGCAACAGGAAAAGAAGATACCATATTTATGCATTGTCTGCCGGCAGTCAGAGGTTATGAAGTGACCAATGAAGTGTTGGAAGGAAAGCAATCTGTTGTATTTGACGAAGCAGAAAACAGAATGCACACCATTAAGGCAGTTATGGTAGCTACCATTGGTAAGTAATACTACATAAAAAAATTTAAAATAATATTTTGTGACAATCTTTGATGGCATTGGAGAGTTCCAGACTGCCAAAAAAGTTATTTTTATTGGTAGAAGTGTTTTGAGAAAACAAAGAGTTTCTAGAATGCAATCTGCGGACAAAATTTATTTTCGCCAAGGAAAAGTCCGTATTTCAAGGCTTTTGCAAATGCAAATCTTGTACAAAGAAATAGACATTTATTCATTAATAAGGCTCGAAAAAATTCCACTGGGCTTTTTCGACATGCTAAACCCCTCGATAGTATTCGAGGGTTCTTTTATAGTATTTTAGAAAGAAGGAAAAGAATGCATCAAAAAATTTTAAAGATATTAAAAGAAACAAAAGATTATGTTTCCGGAGAGCAGCTAGGAGAGCAATTAGGCGTTTCTCGTGCCGCTATTTGGAAAGCAATACAAAAGCTAAAAGAAGAAGGGTATCAAATTGAAGCGGTATCCAACAAGGGGTATTATTTGAGTTCTTCTGAAGATTTGTACAATGGTGTAGAAATTCAAGAGGCATTGACTACAAAGGTATTTGGAAAAGAAATATTTTTTTATGAACAAACGGATAGTACCAATATCCGTATTAGAGAACTGGCAAAGCAAGGAAAAAAAGAAGGCGTATTGGCAGTGGCAGAAATGCAAACGGCAGGAAAAGGACGCAGAGGAAAGACTTGGCAGACTTTAAGAGGAACAGGAATCTGGATGAGTTTACTGCTGTGTCCAAATATGACGCCGCCTGAAACGCCTCTTTTGACATTGTTAGCAGGACTGGCGGTTTGTGAGGCGATAAGAGAGCAAACAGGATTATCAGCAGATATCAAGTGGCCAAATGATATATTGATTCAAGGAAAAAAAGTTTGTGGTATATTGACAGAATTAGATGCAGAAATGGATAAAGTCAATTTTGTAGTGATGGGTATTGGTATCAATGTTAATACAGAATGTTTTTCGGAAGAATTAAAGCAAGCGGCTACTTCTTTGAAGCTGGAAAAAGGAGAAAGTATTTCCAGAAAGAAGCTGCTTTGTGCAGTTTTAAAACAATTTGAAACAATCTATTATCAGTATGAAAAAGAAGGCAGTTTTTTGCCTTTTCTTTCCCGATATAAAAAATATTGTATCAATGTGGGCAGACCAGTACAGGTGTTTTCCAAAAATCCTTTTCAGGGCATTTGTGTAGATATTACTCCAGAAGGAGAACTGATTGTAGAAAAAGAGAATGGTGAAAGAGTAACGGTATTTTCCGGAGAAGTTTCCATTCGAAATTTGTGATTTTGTTAACTTAATATGAAAATAAAAATACAGAAAAGACTTTTAAAAATACAATCATAAAAAGAGCATACAAATAAAAGCGAACACCTGAAAAAATTTTTTAAAATAAAAACTAGTGTTTTGCTTGTTGTTGAATGTATGGAACATCTGCAACAGAAACAGGTACTTTTCTAGACAAATAAGAATGGCTATGGATAAAATGATAATAAAATAAAAAATTAGAAATGATATTCAAAGTAGATTTAAAACTATGAAATCCTTTTTTTGTTTTATACTATGCTTTAAAAGTTTTATAGAAAGATTCTATCACATGATTACTAATATTATCATGAAAAGGACTATAAACATGATGTTTTGATTTCGGATAGATAATCATAAGCGACATATGATAAGCATCAAGGTTAATACTTCATCAGTTACTGCAACAACTAAAGGTTCTGCTTTGCCAATGACGAATTTCCCATTGTGACAAAAAGGAAACAATATTATGAGACTTCGGAACTGGCAGCATAGTACGTGATATCTTTGAGAAAAATGTGTCAACTGATATTGGCAATATCAATCTGTAACAATGGTAAGAGGGTGTGCATTTGTGACATTGCGTGACTTTTTAAAGAGAGTAAGAGCAGTATTGTTGTCTTTTACACTAGACAAGCAAAAAGCAATCAAAACCCTTATTTCAGAATACAGTAATGTCCAAAGATAATACTGCTGATCTCGTATTTTAATATCAGTTTCGTCGGCATGCAGGTCGGCTTTTTGCAGAAGGAAATGAGAA
>DVLQ01000217.1 GCA_018715395.1 Candidatus Coprocola pullicola
ATGGTTTGTTTAATATTTTCATTGATTAAAGCGCTTCCGCCATATTTTATCACAACAGTTTTATCATAAAAACGTTTAATAAAAGGTAAGGCTTCTATGAGTGTTTTTGCTTTTTCAATGTAAATTTGCATAGCATCTTTTTCCATCACTTCTTACCCTCTCTATCACTATATGAAATAAAAAATTTTTTAATGGTTATGAACGATAATCTCCATTGATTTTTACATAATCATAGCTGAGGTCACAACCCCATGCCACAGCTTTTTGTGTACCCTCTGCTATTTTAATTTCCACTGTAATTTCATTTTCATGAAGAATCTCCGCCGCCTTTTGTTCATCAAATACAATAGGAGTTCCTTGCTCCATCAATGCAATGCTTCCCTTTTTGCTATGATAAATAATGTCTACTTTTTTTGTATCAAATGCTATTCCGGAATATCCCATGGCACAAAGCACTCGTCCCCAGTTAGCGTCCGCACCGAACATAGCTGTTTTAACTAAATTAGAAGTAATCACAGATTTTGCTATGATTTTAGCGTCTTCTTCTGTTTTAGCTCCAGAAACACTGACTTCAATAAATTTGGTTGCGCCTTCTCCATCTCTTACTAAATCTTTTGCCAATTTTATATTGACAAAATGAAGCGCTTCTTTAAAAATTTCATAATCTTTATTCTTTTGCACAATTTTTGTATTTCCGGCCATACCATTTGCCAACACCACTACTGTATCGTTTGTGCTGGTATCGCCGTCTACAGAAATCATGTTATAACTTGTCTGAATACTTTCCTTTAATATTTCATCCAATAATTCTCTTTCGATTGCCGCATCTGTTGTAATAAAACTTAACATAGTAGCCATATTTGGGTGAATCATACCGCTTCCCTTTGCCATAGCTCCTATTTTTATCATTTTTCCGTCAATTTCTACTTCCACTGCCACTTCTTTGGAATAAGTATCTGTTGTCATAATCGCTTCCGCCGCCAAATGACCCTTTTCTAATGTATTGTCCAAAGAGGGAAACAGTGTATGGATTCCTTTTTTTACGGTTTCAATAGGAAATACTGTGCCAATGACTCCTGTAGAAGCTGTCAAAATCTGTTCTTGTCCTACTTTCAGACATTGAGCAAGTGTTTCAGCCATTTCCTGATTTGCCTTTTCCCCTTGTGAACCTGTACAAGCATTCGCATTGCCACTATTAATGACAATTCCTTTTATAGTATTTTTTTGCTGCATAATTTTCATATTACGCAATACAGAAGTTGCCTTCACTACATTTGTTGTAAAAGCACCCACTGCTACTGCCGGCACATCACTGACTAATATCGCCATATCTTTGATACCGTCTTTGATACCCACCGCACCTCCTGTTGCTTGGTATCCTTTTGGCGCTGTCACACCGCCTGCAATTTGTTTTATCATAGTATTCTCCTTTCATTTATGTTTTCAAACGATATTCTCCATTGATTCTAATATATTCATGCCCCAAATCACATCCCCATGCCATGGCTTCCTCCAAGCCATCTTGTAATACAATATTTATTATAATATCTCTCTGAGCTAATATCTCTAATGCTTTGTTTTCATCAAAAGCAATCGGCTGCCCTTCTGACATCAAATGTATAACGCCTTTTTCATTGGCAAAAGAAATCGCAACCCCTTCAGGATTAAAAAATCCGCCTGAACCTCCCATAGCCGCTAAAATTCGTCCCCAGTTGGCGTCCTCTCCATATATGGCTGTTTTGACTAAATTATCATTGATAACCGCTTTTGCCAATATTCCAGCGTCTTCTTTTGTTTTGGCTCCTGTTACAACAGTAGCCATCATTTTACTGGCACCTTCTCCATCTTGTACAACTTGTACTGCCAACTTTTTATTGATATATAATACTGCTTCCAAAAATTGTTGATATTCTTGACTGTCTTCTGTAAATTCTTCGTTTTCCGCCATACCATTTGCTAAAAACAATGCCATATCATTTGTACTGACAGAACCGTCTACAGAAATCATGTTGTATGTTACTTTGACTGCTTCTATCAAAGCTTTTTGCAACAACCGCTGAGAAATCACAGCATCTGTTGTTAAAAAAGCTAATACTGTTGCCATATTGGGGTGAATCATTCCACTTCCCTTTGCCATAGCTCCTATTGTAACAACTTTTCCACCAATGTCCAATTCTACTGCCAGCTCTTTTAAAAAAGTATCTGTTGTAATAATACCTTCTGCCGCATCTTTTGCACTTTGTCTGCTAGCATTTATATTTGGTGTAATACTTCGTATTCCCTTTTCAATGGTTTTCATAGGCATTTCTTTTCCTATAATGCCTGTTGCAGCCGTCAAAATTTCTTGTTGTTTCACATGAAGCATTTGTGCATATATTTCCGCCATTTTTTCATTATCTAAAAGCCCTTGTCTGCCTGTACAAGCATTGGCATTTCCACTTATGGTTACAATGCCTTTTATTTTATTACCTGCTTTTATCATTTTTTCATTTCGTATCACAGGTGCGGCTCTCACAATATTTTGTGTAAACATACCTGCGGCTACACTGGGCTTTTGACTGTATAAAAGAGATAAATCTTTTTTTACTTTTTTAATTCCAATATGAGCTCCTGCAGCTAAAAATCCCTTTGGAGCTGTAATACCGCCTTCTATTATACGCATCTCTTACCTCCTTTGGTTATCCTGGAAATATGGGGGGATGACAAAGTCCTGTACTCTCCTCCAGACCAAATATAATATTCATATTTTGTACTGCCTGCCCTGCCGCTCCTTTTACTAAATTATCAATCGCGCCAATGACAATAATCCTATTTGTTCTTTCATCTACCATAAAACCAATGTCTAAAAAATTAGACCCTTTTACCCATCTTGTTTCTGGAAAAACGCCTTCTTTTGTAATTCTTACAAAATATTCTTTTCCAAACCATTTTTCATAAGCATCTCTAACTTTTTTTTCCGTCACACCTTCTTTTACAGTAGCATAGCAGGTCGCTAAAATACCTCTGTTCATTGGTGTCAAATGAGGCGTAAAAGAAAGGGTTATTTTTTGTTTGGATACATAAGAAAGCTGTTCTTCAATTTCAGGAGTATGTCTGTGAGAAGCCACTTTATACGCCTTTATGCTCTCATTTGCCTCACAGTATAAACTGCCTGTTACAAGCCCTCTTCCGGCTCCGCTGACGCCCGATTTTGCATCAATAATAATACTGTTTTTTTCTGCCAATCCTTCTGCCAAAAGAGGAGTCAAAGATAATATACTGCAAGTTGTATAACAACCGGGATTTGCAATCAGCCTAGCGTTTTTAATTTTTTCTCTGTTCAATTCACAAAGTCCATAAACAGCTTCTTTCAATAGCTCCTTTCCCTCATGTTTCAAACCATACCACTTTTCATAATCATCTGCATTTTGCAGCCTAAAATCTGCTCCAAAATCTATAATCACTGTTTTTTTCAATATTTCTTTTGTAATTTTTTTTGCCGCCACACCGTGAGGTAAAGCCAAAAACACTACATCGCACTGCTCTGCCATTTTTTCAATATCTTCTTCCTCACAAACTAATGAATTGATTTCTCTGTAATTTTCATATACATCACAAAAATGCTTTCCAATATATCTTTGAGAAGTCACTGTTTTTAACTCTACTTCTGGGTGCTGCATCAAAAGCCTTACCAATTCGTTTCCTGCATATCCTGTTGCGCCAATTACACCTGCTTGAATCATATTCATTCCCCCTATTTTTCATGTTATAATTATACATACTTTATTTATATTATGCAAGAATAAAATTAACAATCACAGAATTGCTTTTTCTATCTATTCTACTCTAAAAACACATACCTTCTATATATAAAATATGAATAAATATAATAATAAAATATTAATTTCTTTTCTGTAAATTTTTTTTTACTGGCATTAAAAATAAAAAATGCAAGATTTTTTCTATAAAATTAGTTAATTTTTAAAATAGATACTATTTTTTAGTATTTTGTTTTGTTAGCCATTTAAAATATATATTTTTTATTCTATGCTCTTTTTTTGAAATACCTTTTTGAATAAAATAAGTTTTATACTGCATAAAATATCTTTTTTACAATTTCAAAATTTTGATTATCTAACAAAAACCCCCTCACAGCATTACTGCCGCAAGGGGGAATTTTTTATTTCGAGATGATTACGTTAATAGAACGCAGCCACTCTTCTCCGGACGATGTATAGACAGTAGCAGTTACTGTTACAACACCTGAGTTTTGGGCTCTCAATTTATTACCATCTACAATTTTTGAATTTGTATTATTATCATCTGTTACTTCCCATTCCACATCAGTATATTCTTTTCCTGTTGTTTTAGAGATTGCTCTTAATGGGATGTTTGTGCCTTTTTTGCACTGTCCCACAGCCTCAATTTGAATATCCGTGTTTGGCGTATTGTTTGGCACATGGGCAGCATAACCATTTTCATTCTTACCAGAATCATTTGGTTGTGCAGAACTTACACTAGAAGTGCCTACTTCTGTTGTTCCCACAGATATCACTTGTTTTTTGCTTGCTTGGGTCATATTTGCACCTGTATTTACATGATTTTGTGAATTGTCAGGAATCACAGGCATACCAGATCCTGTATTTGTATAGCTTGGCGTATTAGTTACAGATGTTGTATTTGTAGTACTTTGTAGTGTTTGTGTTGGCGCAGAAATGGAAATGGTCAATTCTTTTGTAAAATCTGCATTATCTCCGCTTTCTGCTTTACCATTTTTGACAGTTGCCACCAATGTAAGCGTTCCGGATGTATTCGGATTGATGGATAGTGTATTTTTTTCTGTATCCAATGTTGCAATATTTGGAACAATAACAATGTTGTCTGTCACACCGGGTACTGTTTGAGTGCCCTCTTTCAATGACCATACAATTTCTTTGTTTGTAGCACTTTCCGGCACAACCCTTGCACCTGTTCGCACTGTAGCACCGCCTTGTATTGCTGTTGTACTATCCTCTAGATTCAGTACAACGCTTTCATCACTTTTGCTGACAGTAACATACTCTGTAGCCGGTGCAATTGGCGCTTGTAATCCTGTAATACTGTCAAATGAAATATCTGTTACAGCTGCAAAATTACTAGTATCTGCTGACTGTTGCTGTGCCATGCTGTTACTTGGCAATGCATTGGTAACAATCGATGATGTACTAGTGGAAACAGGGGCGGCGTTAATGGTTAGTTGCAACGTTGTTTGATATGGTCTGCCACTTCCCAGTCCATCTACTACCTGTGCTTGTAGCGTCATAGAACCTGCTTTATTACCTTGTTTTATTGTAATTGAATTGTTACTAAAAGTTGCTATACTTGCATCCGGTGATATCGTCGCACTCCAAGTAATATCTTTTGCTGTTGCAGTGTCAGGTTCTACTTTAGCATTTGCTAAATTAATAGTAATGTCATTATTTGCACTTCCTGTCACAGTAGCTTTGTAACCTTGTGTTCCATCTCCTGTAGGACTTAATGGATTGCTTTCTACCAGAACATTACTAAAATCAATTCCGGTTACAGGCACTGTCTGGTCGCCAAGATTTACTTTTGCAGAAACAACAGAACTTTTTGCAGGTGTACCATCACTTATACCATTTGGAAGCACTGCCCAAAAATACAATGTTTCTGATTCCTCTAAATCTTCTGGTTTAAATCCAGTTGTTGCATTAGCCAATGTCTTTCCAGTTCCACTTGCAGTGATATCATACCTCCATGTAGGAGTTTGTGTTATTGAATCATATCCAAAATAGGAGGCTGTTTCTGGTTCAATAGCGCCTAATTTTAATTTAATTTCAGTGTCCTTTCTTAATTCTGCTTCTGAAGAAACAGGAAGTCCACTATCATCTAATATTTCAATCATTACACTTTCAATAGGAACAAACTCTGTATTGATAACAAATTCTGTTTTAATTTCATCTTGTACTTCTCCTACCAATGTAAAACTGTTATTCTGTCCTTTTACAGTGAGTGTATTGCCGTTTAATTCCGCTACTTTTGTATCTAGCGGTTGGTCTTTCACACTCCATGTAATTGCTTTTCCAGTTCCTGTTGCCTGCGTAGGCAATGTTACTTTGTCAAACCCTTTAATGGTATAGGGGTTTGAACCTGCAATGACTTGCCCGCCATCTGTTTGCGATGGGAATGCTATTTGGGAAGGAATTCCCTTACAAGTCACTGTGACAGGATCAGAATATATCACATTACCGTTATTTTGTGGTACAACCGCTCTGAATTCCCATACTTTTTCTACATTATATTTATCTGTATCAAGATCGCTAGCCTGCACAGTATATGTGCTTTCCCATCTTTGCTCATCTTCATTCCATGTCGGAGTTGTCATTACGCCCGGACTTGGAGTTACATCTTGCCAGCCTGCATTAGCCTCCTGTCCTTGTTGATACGCTCTTTTTTGCCAGCCTGTTACATCTACATAAGGAGAACTTCCTGTTGCTACAGCATACAGTATAAATGTATTTCCTTCGTCTGTATTAACGCCTACATCAGCAGTAGAACCTGCTGTCACTTCTACAGCCGCCAAATCAACCGTTACTTTTGCATCATATTGCGCATCTGTTGTAAAGTCCTGCGTACCTTCTGCTTTTCCATTTTTTACATAAGCCTTCAGCAAAATTTCTCCGGGTACGCCTTTTGTCTGCAATATTGTTTTTTTGCCGTCTGTATCTTCTATAATCGTTCCCAAGTCTGTTTCATCTTTTAATGCATTACTATCACCAGCGTCTACAATTTTCCATTCTACATCTCTGTTTGTAGCATTGGCAGGGGATACAAATATGCCCGCTGAATCCAATTCTACTTCATTAAATATTGTATTTAATTCCAATGTATTAATACCTGTTATATTTGCAAATTCATAAGGTTTAGGCTGTTCAGGAAGCAATATTTCCGTCACGGCAATAAATTGTCCTCCTGTAAAATCAATTTGAAAATCTTTTACATAATTCTGCCCCTTGCCCAAACCATTGGGAACTGTAGCCGTTACAACCACATAGCCGGAAGGTTTTTCAATCCTTTTGCCCTTATCATCATATTGATTTACCACCAATACTCTGGATACAACATTATTTTTTGATTGGTCTTCAATGGCTATAGAATCAAGTGCACTTGTTCCAAAACCATTAATTTTATTTTCTTTTATCTCCCATATAATCTGTTCTTTTGCATTACTTTGCTGTGCAATGGTAGCATTTGTAGGATTATATAGATAAGTTGGAGAAGCCAAATCAAATATATATCCATCTGTCCACAACGACGTGCCTGAATTACTTGTTGTCAAGCGCAGTCCATCTACAGCAGTACCTCCATTATTGTTGTTTAATGGTACGTCAATGTGTAGAGAAATTGGGGTTATTCCACTTCCGGCTATCATATTGCCTTTTTCTGTGTCATACAATCCCAAATTCAGCATCACTGCATAGCCGCTGCCTGCTGTTGTTGTCAATGTAGCGCTGCCATCATCTGCTGTTTCTGATATTTCTGCCTTAATGGCTGTAGAAGTACCTCCAAATTCCCACTTTAATTTTAATTTTCCATCAGCATATTTTGGGTCGTTTGTATCTATACTTTCTGTCTTTAATTGCACTGTTTCTCCTGCATTACAATAATAGATACCATTTTTCTCATACAGCTTATCGCCATTGCTATAATATAAAGAGGCTGTTATATTATAGTAATATCCGCTCTCTCCTGTATTGCCGCTGGTGTTATCCATAGTTGAATCCATAGAGCCTGTGCCTGTGCCTGCTCCCGGTGCAAATGTGGCTTCAATGGTGTGAGGCGCCTGCACATTTTTGAATGTATATTCAAATTGGGCATAATTTCTTTCATTGACACGAATCAGTTCTTCTCCATCAATTTTAACCGTATCAATATGATATTTTTGGTCTGCTGTGTCTGTTGTTGTAATCACAAATTTCTGTTCTGCGCCTTTTTGCACAGTTACTTCTCCTGAAGGGTCAATTCCTCCATTTGCACCGGCTTTTGCTGTAATCACAAATTCTGTTGCATTAGGATCGCTAGGCTGATTTTCTCCGCCGTTTCCTCCTGTGGAAGAGCTTCCTGTACCATCTGTGCCTGCTCCTGGGGCAAAGTATACAATGATTTCATGATTTGCCTGCACATTGTTAAATGTATAGGTATATCCGCTATAATATTTTCCCTCCAAATCAATAGCTGTACCGTCTACAGTGATAGAAGAAATATGATTTTGTGCCGCCGCAGTCATTGTAAAGACTTTTGTACTGCCACTTGTTACAATCTGTTCTCCGCTTGGAGAAATCGTACCGCTGCCACTGGATGCAGCTGCAATAGTATAGCTTGTGGCGCTGCCGTTTCCGCCGCCTTCTATTGTACCTGTACTCCCGATTGTAATATTGTCGCTAATATCATTTGTTTGATTTGTCAGTAATTTATCTACACTTCCGCTTCCCTCCAGTTTAATAGGAGAACGGGCTGTTAATGTAGTAATTTTACCGCCATTCATTATAATGGTCACATTGTTTAATCCGGAAATGACTTCTACATTATCAATGGTATGGCTGCCCTTTAGGCTCACTACATTATTTTTTTCAATAACAATATTCTTTGCACTGGCGTCTATTTCTACAGTTTTAGAAAGTTCTCTGTTTATCGTAATTTTATTGAGCTTTTCATCAGATTCCAATAATGTGTCTCCGCTAATGTAAATATCTCCGTCTACCGGAGTATTGCGTAATTTAATTGCTACAGCCTCGTTATTTCTACCGCTTGTATTTTTTCTGGAATAAATGTTTCCTTCAATATCACAGTCTTCAAATATAACAGAGCTGTCGCCGCCGCCTTCTACATATACATTTCCTTTTACTGTAATATTATCTAAGCGAATAGTACTGTTTCTAGCGGCGCTTGTAATGGTTAAATCATCATATGCAGTCAAGTTGGATACATCTACATCTTCTGCATTTATTTCTACTGAATTATATCTGTCTCCATCGCCGTCAAAGTTTTCATTATCATCACTTAACGTCAAATCGTCATAATCATTGTCATCATCCTCAGAGGAGTCATAGCTAAAGTTTGGTTTTTTTGCATTATCCTGTTGTATCAATCTTCTTGGTTCAATTTCAGATTTCACTCCGGAAACATATACTGTCATAGTATCGATTTTACCTTTGCCGGAGATACGCACTTTGTCATAAATGTGCATATCCATTACTTCAGCATCTTCTCCAATGCTGATTCTTGCATTATCTGCTCTTTTTGTAACCTCAAATGTGTCAATATCTGCATTGGCATATAGTTTTACATCTACATCTGCATCTAGCTTTAATGTATCTACAGAAGCGTCAATGATCACTTCTGACACGCTATTGTCATCAATGATAACATTCATATAACCCTTTCCGTCAATTCGTCCTCTTTCTTCAAAACGAACCTCTTCCACATCAGAATTGCCATTATTTTTTAGCACTGCATTAGAGCTTGCCATAACAACCTTTCCAATATTGCAGTTATCCAAAACAATCTCTCTTCCGCCTTCTACATACAATGTACCCTTCATACGGATATTTTTTAATGTAACAGTTTGTCTGCCTACACTACTTGGTATGAGCAAATCTTTTGTTAATGTTCTGTTTTCCAATGTTGTGCCGTCCAATACTGTTCCATCAAAGGTACTGCTTGTGCTGTTAGAGGCACTTGAGCCGGAACTGCTGCTTGTAGTGTTATTTGTCACATATACAGGAGCGGTGCTGTATGATGTATTATTATTTGTGGTATTTGGCGTGCTTGCTACTTTTTGTAAAGAAGCAACAGCTTCTGCTCTTGTCATAGATCTTTGCGGCTTAAATGTACCATCAGGATAACCGCTCATAATGCCGCCTCTTGATACAGCGCCAATAGCGCCAACAGCCCAGTTTGCCATGGCCCATCTGTCTGTATAATTATAAGCGCCCGCCTCGTCATTACTATATCCTCTCAGCCTTGCCAGCATCACTGCCGCTTCTTGTCTGGATACAGCGCTGCCGGGACGAAAAGTTCCATTGGCATCTCCTGAAATATAGCCTGCCGCCACTCCTTTTTGTATTTCACTATAAGCCCAATAGCCTGGCTGCACATCACTAAAAGAAATCCCTTGGCTACTGGTAAAACCAAAAGCCTTATTTGCTATTGTTACAAACTCGGCACGACTAATGGGATTATCAGGACGAAACGTCCCATCAGGATAACCGCTAACATATCCCCTGCTAATCCAGTCATTAATACTGGATTCTGCCCAATGTCCGCTGGTGTCTGTAGCGGCGGCGGCTTCCAAAGGCACTGCCGCTACTGAGAAAACCATTGTCATGGACAAAAGCCCGGCCATAAGCCTGCTTTTCATCTTTTTCATAACTGCTTTCCCCTTTCACACTTTAAAATAAGACATTTGTCTTTTTGTTGCCAACTAAATCATTTTGGAAAACTTTGTATTTTCTATGATTTTTATAAATAAAATCATAATTTTCCCTTATCTTATTAATATCGGCAGTTATTTTAAAAAATAAAGAGCAGAATTTTTAAAAATATAATATTATCTCATATTGAACTGCACCCCATTTGTTAGACAGTATGATATACTGAATAACAAGTGGGGTGATTTTTATGCCAAAAGGAGTACCAAATAAACGATATACACCAGAATTCAAGCAACTGGTGGTAGAAACGATGC
>DVLQ01000218.1 GCA_018715395.1 Candidatus Coprocola pullicola
CTAAAAATGTTACACTCATTCGAATGCAATTTTCTACGTCGTCCCAAGGCACAGTAGAAATACATTTTTCACGAATGAGATATTGGCTGAATTCTTCTCCTGTTTGAAAACGCTGTCCACCTTTTATCCCCTTCGGCGCTTTAAAATATAAATAAAATGAAGCCTTAGGTTTTACCACATCAAAGCCCAAATCTCTTAATGTTTCCACTAGCATATTATGTCTTCGGGAATATTTTTCACTTGTTTTTTCTGTAATTTCCGTATGTTCTAAAGCATATTTTCCGGCAAGCTGTATGGCTGCAAATTGTCCCGAATCGTTATTGTCTTTTACTGCGGCAAAAGCCTTTACGGCAAGAGCATTTCCTACAACAAATGCCATTCTCCAGCCTGTCATATTAAACGCTTTGCTTAAAGAATGAATTTCTACACAGACCTCTTTTGCTCCTTCCATAGAAAGTATACTCAACGGTTTTGTACCGTCAAATGTCAGCGCTGCATAGGCTGCGTCCTGCACAACCAATATCTGATTTTCTCTGGCAAAATCAATCACTTCTTTAAAAAATGCCTCTGTAGCAAATGCTCCTGTAGGATTGTTTGGATAATTAATATAAAGCAGCTTTGCTTTTTTTACAACTTCTTTTGGAATTTCTTTCAAATTAGGTAAATATTGATTTTCTTTTTTCAGAGGCATATGGTATACTTCTCCTCCAAGCCATTTTGTCATGGTACCCATAACAGGATAGCCGGGCACAGTCATCAATGTGATATCTCCGGGATTAATAAAGCATTGTGCCATCATGGCAAGAGCAGGCTTTGAACCAATAGCATGACAAATTTCCGTTTCCGGGTCAATGTCTTGCACGCCATACACATTTGCCATATATTTTGCTGCGGCTTTTTGAAATTCCAATATCCCATTATCTGTATATCCTCTATTTTCCCATTTTGCCGCTTCTTCCGACAGTGTTCTAACAACACCTTCATCTGCCATAGCGTCAGGCTCGCCCACTCCCAAATCAATCATAGGCAGTTGAGGATGCTCTAACTCTGCTTGACGTCTTGCCCTTTTGATTTTTTCAAATTTGTATATTACCGTATCTTTTCCAAATTGATTGCCGCCTATTCTTTGTGCAATAAGTTGTTGAATATAACTTTCTTTCATATGTTTTTCCTCCTTTTTATCATTTGTATATCAAAACAAAATCGTATTATGATTGTTGTTTTTACTTAAGCCATTTGCCCTCAAATGAAAATCTAGCCGGTCCTGTCATATAAACATGGTTATCCTTTTCGTCCCATTTGATATGAAGAGTGCCGCCCAAAAGCTCTACATCGGCTTCTCTGGCACACAGCCCATTTCTAGCCGTTGCCACAACTACTGCGCAAGCACCTGTTCCACAAGCCATGGTTTCTCCGGAACCTCTTTCCCATACTCTCATTTTCAAGTGATTTTTGTCTACTATCTGAACAAATTCCACATTTGTTTTGTTTGGAAAAAAACTATTTGTTTCCAACATTTTTCCATACTTTTCTACAGCAAAATCATCTGTGTTTTCTACATAGGTTACAGCATGGGGATTTCCCATGGACACACAAGTCACTTCAAATGTTTTGTCTTCTGCTGTTAAAGGATGTTTTTGTATAAATTCTAAATGACTTTTTGTAGGAATTTGTTCTCCCTGCCATATAGGTTCTCCCATATCCACTGTCACAGTATCTACAACGTCATCTTTAATATGTAATGTCAAATGTTTAATACCTGCCAGTGTGCTAATAGAAATACTTGTTTTATCAGTCAATGCTCTGTCATATACAAACTTTCCTACACAGCGACTAGCATTGCCGCACATTTCTCCTTCAGAACCATCTGCATTAAACATTCTCATACAAAAATCAGCTTCCTGACTTGGTAATATTAGCACAATGCCGTCTGCTCCTATGCCAAAATGCCTTTCACTCATTTCTACAGCCAATTTTTCCGGTTCAGCAACAGTTTCTTCAAATCCATTGATATAAATATAATCGTTTCCACATCCTTGCATTTTTGTAAAGTTCAATATAATTTCCTCCTTATCTTATGTACATTTTTATTTCAAACGGGGCAATGTGCCCCGCTATACTACTTTGATACTTGCCGGTATGGCAAGTATACTCCCTTTTGCTTTTTAAAACAACTGTTTTTTTTAATTCTGCTTGCTAAATCGTGATATTTGTGTTTGAGATACACCTTTGTAAAATGTGAGTGCATATAGTCCGGCTAAGCCCACCAATGCAAATATCACTCTTGCAATCCAGAAAAGCGAACCGCCAAATATAGATGTGATTACATCAAAACCAAAAAATCCTATGAGTCCCCAATTCAATGCACCTATGATGATTAATGTCAGTACAACCCAATTCAAGCTTTTCATAGATACACCTCCTTTGAATAAAATTCTGCGGTTTTCCGCACCATTAGTATCTCCAAAAATATGAATTTTTTTCAGAAATTATTTTCCAATATTTTGTCAAATGAA
>DVLQ01000219.1 GCA_018715395.1 Candidatus Coprocola pullicola
TTTCATAAAGACCACTGGAGGCTGCAATGCTTTCTTCCTGTGCCATAGCTCCATTTAAAAAGCCTCCTCCGGGATTTTTGGCGCTGGCAAAATTTAAAACACCAATTTCTTCTCGGCCTTTTTCTGTGCAATCCAATACTGCTTTTACTACAGCAATATTTTCCAAAGAAATATCCGCTTTTTTTATTCCATTGGAAAAATAGTGTTTTTGCAACAAACGCTCTCCTTCTTCCGGTGTAATCAATAAACTTTTTTCTACAGATTTTCTATGCTGTTTTGCAATATCTATTTTTTTATCACCATAAAAATAATATCCTTTTTGTAATATTTCAAGAGTCTGCTTTGCAATTTCCTTTCTGTCCATAAAATCAACTCTTTTCTTTTACAAGTAAGTTCATTTTTATACTATTTTTTATTCTATTGTGACGCCTGTATAGTAATGTTTTAAAATACTCTCAAAATCACCGCCTTGCAATGCCATACCTTGCGCGCCTTTTTGACTCATGCCTACGCCATGTCCATTGCCTTTTCCTTCTATCACAAATAGACCTGTGCCATTTTTTGTGCTGATTGTATCATTAGAGGCGCCTACTACAGTCACAGCTTCCTGTTCTACCGGCTGAGCACTTAAATTCTCTACAATATATTGTCCTCCCTGAGCGATCGTATTGCCGTTATTTACAGCGGTTTGCGCCAAATTATTGTTGTCTTGTAAAGTATCTGATTTTTTTACTTGTATTTTATCTATCATGACAACAGTATCAGCTCCTCCTCCTTTTCCATTTATTGTAAACATTTTGCTGGGCAAACTACCTCCCAAGGAAGAAAAATAAGTACGAATGGCGTCTTTTGTCAAAACCTTTGTACCGCTTGTCCCAACCAATTTTAATTCCTGGACACGTCCTCCAAGAGATACCTTTGAAATAACCATATCTGTTACTTGTCCAATGTTATCTCCCTTGGATGCTGTTAAATTTGTTAATTGTTCTGCTGTAAATTCTTTTGTCCATGTGTTTGTATCCACTTCGTATGTATCAGGTACAGCTTTTAAATACTCTACAGGAGCAGTCCAAATATCTTGGCTGTTTTCTGTATATCCTCCGCTGCTAGCAAAAAATACCGCCTCAATAGGACTGCCATTATAATAAATCACTTTTCCTTTTGTAGCGTCTACTGCGCTGTTTGTAGCAGGCTGTTCCGCCTCTTTTCCTTTATAAGCCTGACAATGTACAGCGTCACAAAGTTCATATCCATTTTCAGCATGGGCTTTCATTTTTGTAATGGTATATGTTCTAGCCGCAACGGCCTGTGCCTTCAATGCTTCTGCCGCATAGCTGGGAGGCATTTCCGCCGGTACAACGCCATACAAATATTCTTCCATAGAAATGGCATTGACAGGCATAATATTACCGCTATTGACACGAGTACACTGTATTTTTCCTCTATATTGTTTTCCGGCTATTGTAATAATTCCATATTGGTCTGCCGCACCAAACTGTGGTGTAATGCCATTTGTCAATGCTATTGTTTTTCCATTAGACTGTATCAATATCATATTTGCCGTAGAAGCCACATCTTCTGCAGGAAGTCCTGTTTTTTCCGTAATTTGTTTACCATTCAATCCTTTTATATACACTCTCCATTGTCCTGCGCCTACATAAGCCGGAATCGCATTTTCCACAGCGTCTGCATTATCTTTTGCCATTTCATAGCTGGTATATATTTGTGAGATAGTTCCATAGGTGCCCCCCCCCACTGTCATGGTAAAACCGCTATCAGACTGTAGCGTTCCCCCATCTACATATACTCCGTTTTCTTCTGCTCCTACTGTAATAGATTGATTTGAAATAGACACAGAAGTCATATTGCTTCCTATTGTTGTCAAACCAATATGTACTGTAGTTGGCACATCATAGGCAAAAGCTGTTGCAGGATATGCACTCATGCATAATATAGCCGTTGTAACCAACAACATTATTTTTTTTCCAAAAAACTTCATTTTTTCTAATCCTCCTCTATATTATTTTGTCGTTTTATTATAAAATATTCTGGAAAAAAATACAAATTAAATTATTGTAACAACATTATAAAAGAATACTGCTGTTTTCTCCAAAAGCAAAAACAGCCCTGTAATTGGGCTGTGAACTGCAATATTCTTTTTTATATCAAAAACAATGATATAAAAAATTTTTGATTATACACAAAAAACAGATGGAAATTTTTACATTTCCATCTCAAAAAATACTTTTCATATTTTTTTATTTAAAATTATTTTAAAAACACTTCTTAACTGTCATATCACTACTTATCTGACACGAGTAGGAAATCCTACTTTCTTTTGCACTTTTTGTAATGTTTTATATGCCATTTTTCCAGCTTTTTCAGCGCCTTCTTTTATCACTGTATCAATATAATCTTGATTTTTTTCCAATTCTTTTACTTTTTGTTGTATTGGTTGCAATTTTGCTACAACAGCCTCTCCTACAGCTTTTTTAAACACGCCGTATCCGGCATGAGTAAATTCTTTTTCTGCTGATTCAATACTTACTCCTGTTACAGCACAATAAATATTCAAAAGATTTTTAATACCCGGTTTTTCATCACTATACCGTACTTCATTATCAGAGTCTGTCATAGCTCTTTTGATTTTATTCATAATCACATTAGGCTCATCTAACAATGCAATGGTATTATTTTTGTTTTCATCAGATTTTGACATTTTTTTGGTTGGTTCTTGCAAAGCCATGACTCTTGCACCAACCTTTCCAATATATCCCTCCGGTATTTTAAATACCTCTCCATAGACGCCATTAAAACGATTTGCAATATCTCTGGCTAACTCTAAATGCTGCCTTTGGTCTTCTCCCACAGGTACCAAATCTGTTTGATATAACAATATATCTGCCGCCATCAAAACAGGATAGGTAAACAAGCCCGCATTGATATTATCTGCATGGGAAAGAGATTTTTCTTTAAACTGTGTCATACGGTTTAATTCTCCCATATAAGTATAACAATTTAATATCCAAGCCAGTTCCGCATGCTGTGGTACATGGGATTGATAATAAATAATGTTTTTTTCCGGATCCAACCCTACCGCCAAATACTGTAAAAGCAATTCTTTTGCTTGTTTTCTTAATTTTATAGGGTCTTGACGTACTGTAATTGCATGCATATCTACAATACAATATAAACAATGATAATCATTTTGTAATTTTGTCCAGTTATTTAATGCACCCAAATAGTTTCCTAATGTAATTAAGCCAGATGGCTGCATACCACTAAATATGATTTTCTTTTCTTCTGTCATAAAACAATTCACTCCTCATAAATACCATTTCTATTTTTATCGTGCATTCCAACAAAATTACTTGCAAAATACAACAAATTTTACTATTATTATAAAACATAGTATACATCTGAAAAAATATGCTTTTTTAGTATACTATGTTTTTTCCCATTTTTCAATATGGGGATATCATAAACAAACAAAAAGGGGTTGTGTTATTATGAGTTTTAATATTATTCAAAACATTCCTTCACCTGAGCAAATGCTGCAAAAAGTAGCTATGCCACAGGAATTAAAAGATTTAAAAGCAAAACGTGACGCAGAATTAAAATCTATTATAGAAGGAAAAGAAAACAAATTTATTGTAATTGTAGGTCCCTGTTCTGCCAGTGATGAAGATGCTGTGTGTGATTACGTTTCTCGGCTTGGAAAACTGAATGAAAAAGTAAAAGAAAAACTTTTTATTGTTCCTCGTATTTATACCAATAAACCAAGAACAACAGGAGAAGGCTACAAAGGTATGCTCCATCAGCCGGATCCCGAAAAGGGCGCCAATATTTTAAAAGGCATTGAAGCGCTTCGTAAAATGCATATCAGAGCCATAAAAGAATCTTACTTGACAGCGGCTGATGAAATGTTATATCCCGAAAATCTAGCTTATGTAGACGATATGCTTTCTTACATTGCCATTGGCGCACGTTCTGTAGAAAATCAACAGCATCGTCTTGTTTCCAGCGGTATTGATGTGCCTGTAGGTATGAAAAACCCTACAAGCGGCGACTATTCTGTTATGCTAAATTCCATTCATGCCGCTCAGTCCAGCCATACATTTATGTATCGTGAATATGAAGTTTCCACAAAAGGTAATCCTTATGCACATGCCATTTTGAGAGGTTCTGTCAACAAACATGGTCGAAGCATACCAAATTACCATTATGAGGATGCAGTGCTTGTTCACGAACTTTATCAAACACAAGGTTTGACCAATCCTTGTGTTATAATAGATACAAACCATGCAAATTCCAAAAAAATATATTCTGAACAGCCAAGAATTGTATCCGAAATTCTTCATAACAGAAAAGTAAATAAAGATTTACAAAAAATGATAAAAGGCGTTATGATTGAAAGCTTTATAGAAGAAGGCAATCAAAAAGTTGACGGTCATGTGTATGGAAAATCCATTACAGACGCTTGTATTGGCTGGGATACAACAGAAAAACTCCTTCTTTATATTGCAGAAAACGTATAATCAAAACTATCTGCAAAATAAATTAAACTATTTATTTCTTTGTTTTGGACGCAAGCGCTTAAAAAATGAACAATCAAATTTTTAATATTACAAGACTTTTTTGTAATATTACTATAAAAAATATATTTCTTGTCAATACTTAAAAATAACATTGGAATTTTGCAATATTATCTTCATAATATTTACTAAATCAATTTTTCACCTTCCCAGTTCAACAAAAACTTTATCATACTTGATATATAAAAAATCTCCACCCGCTAGACGGGTGGTTTTTCCCATACAGGCATAGTCCTACATTGCTCGCTTATGTATAACGTATAACCTAGTTCCAACTCTAGTGTCAGCTATTCTTCTAATTGTTCTTTTCTTAATTGGCTATATTATCTGTATTTTTTGTTGCTGTATCGTAGCCTTTTTACTATATTTGTATTTCAACTCACAAAATTGTTCCTATCAAATCGTACTGCTTTTTCCTATAAAACTTGATATACTCCTTTTAGGCGGTATCTCTATGGGCATATATACATGATCCAGACATACTTCTGCCTTTGGTATATTCACTCCTCATATTATAAAGTAGTAGTGTTTATAGACCCTCTCCAAGGTCTGTATGCTATACTATTGGAGATACTGTGGACTGTTTTTTTACTCCTATCAGTTGATGGTTTTGGAAAGGCTACAATCACAGTCTCTTTGTATATTTGTTGATCAGTTAAATACTGCATAACGGTTTATTTAGAACCGGGTTACAATCGCAAAGAGTACCAGTGGTTCTAAACAGTATCAAAATTTTAGTCAAAGGAGTATTTTTATGATTTATGTTGGAATTGATATTGCCAAGGATAAGCTCGACCGCTTTATTACTAACTCCAATGTAGTCTTCCCTATTTCCACTTTGAGTTTTCCATATATCGCTTGTCGTCTGAACTTTGGTGCAAAGACAATATGATATTTACATTCTCAACTTATATGTACTAAACGATTCATATAAAAACCTCCTATGCTATAATGGACTTGAGTCCGCCAAGACACAAGAAAGCATAGGAGGTTTTGCCTGAAGCTGAAACTCTTTAATTTCCCCAGCATAGCCGAGGGTTTTTATTGGCTGACCAATCAGAACCACGCCTAAAAGACGTGGTTTACACCAGCCCTTTAAGGGCTTATTAAAAGCCGGCGCCTAAATGACGCTGGCTTTCACTTCGTTCCAGCCTTGGTGGTATGATTATCTACTGCCCTTAAAAGGGTCTTCATACTCTTTTGTATTCAGCTTGTCCTCAATTTGATCTTGTTTTTCCTGTTGGCTGATATATTTTTGAATTGTTGCTGTGTTTCACCCGACCGTACTCACATAATATCCTGTTACTCAGAAATTCCTATTTCCGAATTTATACTTCAGATTTGCATAACGATTGAATATCATCATGACACTTTTTCCTTTTAAGTATCCCATAAATTGCGATACACTCATTTTCGGTGCAATCTCTACCAGAGGATGGATAGGATCCGGCATCATATGACCTTCAATCATTTCTACACCTTTCCATTTACATAAATCTTTAATTATTTTTTGAATATCCTCTCTCAATTCATAATAAATTATTTTTCTTCTATACTTT
>DVLQ01000026.1 GCA_018715395.1 Candidatus Coprocola pullicola
TGCAATTCATCAAAACCTCCAGCTTCTTCGGCATATTTGTTCAAAACAATTTCTACCATTTGTCTGGAAAAGCCCATTTCCTCATAGAACAAAAGCAGTTCCTCTGGAAGTCTTCCCAGAATGCTTTTGGGTTGAATCAGAATGGAGCCGTTCTGCAGGTGAATATTGATATCCGCATAAGGATTGATACCTGCTTCTTCCAGAAGACTTCTGGAGATTACAATAGGTTCATCTACATTTGTGGTATACTCTCTGATTTCGGATGTAGTGTTTGTTTTTCTCATAATATAAATTCTCCTTTTTCATTCAAATGTGTAAAATTCAATCACAGCTGTTTCTTCAATTTCTTCTTTTGTAAACTCCTGTGGCTCATAAAAAAAATTTGTGTATTTATCCAACTCCTTCTCACTCAATGATGTCAGATTACCTTCCTCGTCACTGCCGCAAACAAAAAAATCGCCAACGATGATATCGCTGCCGATTCTCCTGTTGCCTTCTAAGCCAATCAATTTTCCCTCATCATTTAACAAGATGCATACACTGCCATCTAATCCTATGATGTCAATATATCCTCCCACTGCTTCCTGCATTGCTTCCAATGTATTTTTCAGCATATAGACTTCAGGATGTTCATGTGGCTTTACTTTTAATACTTTTATGACGCTTTTCTTCATGTTTCTCTCCTCCTTAAAAATTTTTTAAATTTTTTCAAAAAAGGGTTGTAATTTTGAATAACCCCATTTTGTCGAATCAAGGGAACAAAAAAAGGCAGTGTGATGTTTTTTTCATCCACTGCCTTAAAATCGTTTGTTAACTCCAAAACGCTTTTGTCTCTTATAAAATTCGAATTTTTCGAGCTTTGAAAATCACCCTCAAAAACCTCTGAAAGCCTTAAATTTACTGGCTTTTATGCCATGTCATACTTTTTGATCACTCAAGTCATTTATCTCCCAGTCTGGCAACAGCTCCACATTCATACAAAGATTTGATCTCATCTTCGCTGAATCCGTATGCTTCCAGAATATCTTCATTGTCAAAGCCATGGCTTGCGCCGCCGCGCCAAATCTTATTAGGACGTTTTTTCAATCTGCCTACAGGTGCGGGTGCCGTCAGTTCTCTTCCGGACCACTGAGAATAGAAGGTTACCAGAGAATCATGGGCTTTATACTGAGAATTGTTCAGCATATCCTTATAGGTCATGATCTTGGAGCATGGGATGCCATTTTCCGCACACAGCTTCTCCACTTCATCCGCCGTATAAGATTTGCAGAAATTTCTAATATAGTTCAAGTATCTTTCCGCGTTAGGGTTTGAATACAGGACGTTGTTGATGCCCTTGAAGGCTTCGTCATCCTCAAAGCCCATCAGCTTTGCCGCTCTGGCATTTACGCCGGCGCCGGCAATAAACAGATTTACTCTTGCGCCATCTTTGCATTCATAAGTAGCGTCTGCCGCAATATCTGGGTCGCAGCCGTCATAATCTGTGGGTTCTTCGCCGTCTGTCAAACCTGCAACAACCTGGTACCACTGATTCCGCAAAACAGATTCATACTGTGTTACGTCAATGCTTTCACCGATTCCGGTTGCAGCTGCTCTATACAGTGCCATGGTTGCCAGCAATGCACCATACATCCCTGTAGCATAATCACAAGATACCGGCTTAGCGAAATTTTTTCCTTTTGTATTTCCGTTAATATTGGTATATCCTCCAAATGACTGTCCGATAAAGTCATAGCTTGCTCTTTTGTAGTAATAGGGATCGCCGTACTGCCCAAATCCGGAAATGTGAACAATGACCAAGGCTTTATTTAATCCCCACAAAAATTCATCGGTCATTCCCCATTTTTCAAAAGAGCCACCTTTGTTAGACTCAACCAATACATCCGCCTCTTTTATCAGTCTGTAAAATACTTCACGACCTTCCGGACAAACATAGTCTAGGCCCAATTCATACATATTGGCATGTTCCCGTCCTACGCCAACCTTTCTGCCCCCATCAGAAAATCTTTTTACGTCCTGGGCTTTGCTCCCTTCGATATGGATAACCTCAGCGCCATTTTCCGCCATCAGGTTCCCAGTCAAAGGCCCTGCCATGGCGTTGCCCGCAACTACTACTTTTACTCCTTCCAGCATACCAAATTTAGGGGTATTCAGTGCCATATTTATCCTCCTATCTTTCCTGCTCCTGAACTTCTTCGCGGATAAACGTAAAAAAGTTCATGTCAGCGTATATCCTTGATAATTGATCAATTTCTTCTTCTTGGAGATCATTTGACACAATTCCTTCGATAATACCTTTTAAAGTCCATCCGTATATCTTCCAGCTTGCGGAATCCAGTGAAATGCTTTCTTTATTATACCCTTTTTTAATAAAATAGCTATGGTCACTGAACATACGCTCAAAAATCCTGCTCCAAACACTATCCGCAATCGTCACAAGTTTGGAGTCAGAGACAGACAGCATACAAACCATTTTCACAAACTTCCGGTTCTCGTAAATAAATTCCAGGATGTCCTTCGTTCCGTAATACATCCTGTCACGAATGCTAAGCCCCTTGATCGTTCTGACAGATTTATACTCTATCAGATTCTGAGCGAACTCGTCTACCGCTTTTTCCAGCAACGCTTCCTTGCTGTCAAAGTAAAGATAAAATGTCCCATAGCCCACATCGGCATAATCAGTAATATCTTTGATCGTCGTGTTTTGAAATCCATTTTCCGAAAACAGCGTTTTCCCCGCGTTTAATAATGTTGCATAGTTTAACGCTTTTCTTTTTTCTGTTCTGCTCAATTTATTTTCCATATCATTCACTCTCATTTATCCTTTTTTACACAAAGTATAAATGATGCTTCATGCCTATGTCAATAATGATTCTAAAATCATAAATGCTTAATCTTCTGTATATCCTTCCAGTTTTATGGAATTTCGATCCACCTTTCCATTATCTGTTACTTGTATTTCCTTCAATCGATGGAAATGTGCCGGCACCATATAATGAATCAGGCTGTTTCTCAAAAAATCTCTTAATCCGTCCTCATTGATCTCCGCATCGGAATAATAAAACCCATGCAGCTCTTTTTCTCCTTTCGCGTCCATAAATGGCTTCACTACACATCGGATGATCCCAGGATATTTTGCCATTTCCGCTTCCACAGTACCGACTTCGATCCGGAAAGATTTGATTTTGCACATTAGATCCGATCTGCCAAAATAATAAATATCCCCGTTCTGATCCCATTTTCCCAAATCCCCCGTCCGATAGAGCTTTTTATAATGAACGTCATCCGTAAAGGGATTATCAAAAAATTTCTTTTCGTTCAGGTCAGTCCGGTTTAAATATCCATCACAGACCTGCATACCAGAAATGCAGATTTCGCCAATCTCCTCCGGCGAAGTAACCAGTTCCATGGAATTTTCCTTTAGGAGATAAATCTTTATCATAGGGATCGGTTTCCCAATAGGGTATGACTCGCTCTCATAATCTATTTTGCAGCAAGTCACTGGTCCGCCGCACTCCGATGAACCATAGACACAGAAAATATCAAATGGCATTTTTTTCAAATAATGCACCGGCTCTCCCCCTGTAAACAGGATTCTTTGATCCGGGATATCATATTGCTCAGAAACGATCTTCTCAGCATAATGGCTGGGAACAAAACTGACCGTCACCTTTTCCTCCCGACAAAATTCTTCCAGCTTTTTGATATCTCTCCGGTATTCGTTAGGGATCATAATCAGCGTGCCGCCTTTATAAAGGATCGGAAATCCTTCCAATAATCCCGACATAAAGGAGAAGCTAGCCATCATGCTTTGTCTGTCATTTTCCGTCACGCCGAATACGTTGGCGATATTCATATGCACTGCAATACTGCTGTGCTTCAGATAAACACCCTTTGCTTTCCCGGAACTTCCTGAGGTATATAGTATCCATGCTAAGTCATCTAAATCTCCCATGGGCAATTCTCCAGGGACATACCCAGATAATACTTTGTCTTTTACGGCTTCTATCCATGGTTGGTCAATCACAAATTCACATTTTGCGTCCTTAAGACGCTGCTGCTTTTGATACTCCGGCATATTTGTGTCAATGTAAAAGTATGCCATTCTTGCTTTCCAGCAGCCGATGGCCGCCAAAATCACATTAACATGTCTCTCATGAATGATGGCGATGAGAGAACCTTTTTCTGCGCCTTTCTTTAAAAGCTCCTCCCCTATGGCACCGGCGATGAGATCCAGCTGCCGATAAGTATAAGACTCTCCCATGCCTTTGACCGCAAGTTTATCGTGTTTCGTCTCTATATGTTCTTTTAATTTTTTAATGAAATGGACGTTTTTTATTCCATCAATCATAATTTCTGTACGCATAGTATCACCATTCAAACCAAAAGAGTTTTGCGGTTTTTAAATCGACATTAGCCAGGGAAAGACAGACCGCCATTTACGCTGAATACAGAGCCTGTGATTTTATCAGATTCCGGAGAAGCGAAGTACAGAGCTGCTTCCGCAACATCAATTGGTTCGGGAACACCGAATTTCGCTCTGTCAAATGTTTTCTGGAACAGTTTTGCTCTTTCAGGATCAGCCATGGTCGCTCTCATAGCCGCACTGTTGTTGATGATAGTCAGGCAGATAGTGTTGACTCTTATGCCCCATCTAGCCCATTCTTTCGCAAAGACCTTGTCTGCTACGATCAAGCCGGCAGCACAGGCACCAATGTATGCTTCCTTAGGAGTTGGTGTACGGCCAGAGTCGGAAGTAATGATGACGATCTTACCGTAGTTATTTTCTCTCATATGATCCAGCAGCCCGTAAACAGGATACAGACGAGACCACATCTGAGTTCTATAAATACCTTCAAAGTCTTCTGCAGGGTTATATTCATGAGCGAATTTTGCGTATTTAGGTGTTGTTGCGCCGCTGGCTACCAGAATATCAATTTTGCCCGCTTTTTCAATGGCTTCTTTACAGGAGTCTCTGCAGGATTCCCAATTCCACAGATCGATCTTCTGTGCCCAGGCTTTCACGCCGTGTGTTTTCTGGAGTTCTTCGGCAACTTCCTGCGCTTTTTCTACATTTAGATCCGCAACAACAATGTTCGCTCCACTCTTTGCTAGGTTAATAGCACATTCTCTCCCCAAGCTATCCGCACCACCAGTTACAAAAGCTGTTTTTCCTTTTAAATTTGTCAACATAATGAAAACCTCCTTTTAATGACTAATCAATCTTTTTTGATTTATAAATCTATTATGATTCATAAATCATTTTTGTAATTTAATCTTAGTTTTTCTATTTTGTTTTGTCAATATAAAAGTTCCACAAATTTTAGATGTCTCATGTATTCAAATCAACAAAACAAGTGCAGAAAGAATTATTAAAAATCTTCAAAAAATTTGTTTTTAAAACTCCAAAGACTATTTTAATTCATCAAGTAACCGTTTCCTACATGGTTTCCAATATATTACTTCAGAATTTTCGTGAGGCTTTATTTTTAGCACTTTCATGACATTTTCCTTCATGTTTCTCACCTCCTTAAAATTTTTTACAAAAAAGGGTTGTAATTTTAAAAAACCCCATTTTGTCGAATCAAGGGAACAAAAAAAGGCAGTGTGATGTTTTTTTCATCCACTGCCTTAATTCAAATATCTTTTCCATCATTTAATATTCAGTTTGCTTATACAAATTTATTTTTTATACTTTTGCGACATTTTTCATCATAATTTTCACACTTTTCAAAAACTTTTTTAAATTTTTTTCAAAAAAGGGTTGTAATTTTGAAAATCGCTTTTTCGTTAAGTTCTGAAAACTGAAAAAGGCAGTGAGATTTTTTTCATCTCACTGCCCGAAAATCGTTTTTTAACTCCAAAAACGCTATGTCATCTATAAAATTGGATTTTTTGGGGCTTTGAAAATCGCCCTCAAAAACCGCTGGAAGCCTTGATTTTACTGACTTTGCGGCTATGTCATCTATTTTGATCACTCATCCCAATTATGATATACATTTTGCACATCATCATCTTCTTCTAATAAATCCAAAAGTTTATTCATTTTTTTAATATCTTCTTCATTATTTAATTCTGTATAAGTTTGAGGAATCATAGTTACTTCTGCACTTGCCATAGTAATATTTGCCTTTTCTAAAGCTTCTCTGACAGCAGAAAGATCATCAGGCGCTGTTGTGATTTCAAAGCTATCCTCCTCAGATGCTACATCTTCTGCACCCGAATCAATGGCTAAAAGCATCATTTCATCTTCGTCCATATCTACTTCTTCTTTATCTATCACAATTAAGCCTTTTTCATCAAACATAAATGAAACACAGCCGCTTGTGCCCATGTTTCCGCCGCCCTTTGTGAAAGCATTTCTAACATTTGCCGCTGCTCTATTTCTATTATCCGTTAATACTTCCACAATCACAGCTACGCCGCTGGGACCATAGCCTTCATATACAACTGTTTCATAATTCACATCCTCTCCGCCGCCTGCAGCCTTTTTGATACTTCTTTCTATGGTATCATTGGGCATATTATTGGATTTTGCTTTTGCAATGACATCTCTTAATTTTCCATTGTTTGAAGGGTCCGGACCACCTGCTTTTACTGCTACAGCAATTTCTCTGCCAAGCATAGTAAATATTTTACCCTTTTTGGCGTCATTTTTTTCTTTTTTATGTTTAATATTTGCAAACTTAGAATGTCCTGACATAAAAATCCTCCTCAAAAATTTCGTTTTATTCTTTCTATATTTTATAGTCAGATAATGGTTCTATTTTTTAACAACATGAAATATTATACATATACTCAAACCATTTTGCAATATACTCGTATTTTTTCTATAAAAAAATCATAAAATTTGTAACTGTCCGTTCACCCATGCTCCATAAAAAGGTGTATCTTCTTTTATTTGCACACGATTACTTGTAATATCAATCATTTTTTTTAGAAATAAATCTCCTTGTGATGCTGTTGTCAGTACAATATAAGTAACATTTTCTGTATATATTGTATCATACAAAGTATATCCTCCTTGTAATATTTCATATTGCGCTTTTCCAGCATCTGTATAAGATACAGAAACATCAAATTTTTTATAAAAAACAACTTCCCAAATACCGGCGGCTAACAATCCTTCTTTTGCAGCTTTTCCATAAGCTCTTACCAAACCGCCTGTTCCAAGCAATGTGCCTCCAAAATATCTGGTAACTACAATAGCTGTATTTTTAATATCTTCTTTTTGTAATACATCAAGTACAGGCATTCCTGCTGTTCCTTGCGGTTCTCCATCATCACTAAAACGTTGTATTTCATTTTTTTGACCAATTTGGTAGGCAAAAACATTGTGTGTGGCATCCCAATATTTTTTTTTCATTTCTGCAATAAATGCTTTGGCTTCTTCTTCTGTTTTGACAGGTCGTACAGTTGCAATAAACCGTGATTTTTTTTCTACAATTTCTTTCTGAGCCTGCTGTCCTATTGTTTTATATTGTTCCAGCATAATATTCTCCTTTTTAAAAAATTTGTATAAAATTTTGTTTTTTTGCACATTCTATTTTTGAGGTGATAGTATGGAAAAAAAATATACTAATTTGAATCATCTTTTAGAAAATAATTCTTCGGCAAAACAATTTTTCAATGGATTGCCTGATTATGTAAAAAGCTCTATTGCATAACGCGGGGACAATGTTTGTTCTGAAAAATCTTTACACACTTATGCTAATAATCTTTTACAAGGCGATGACTAATCATAAGGAGGAATTTATATGCACAAAACATACAAAAATTTAGCAGACTTATTACTCAACTGTGAAAGCGCTCAAAGATTTTACAACAATTTACCTCTTCATTCTAAACTAGAGTTAAAAGAAAAAGGATCTCATCTCCAAACAGAAGACGCTTTGCGTTCTCTGGCAAAAACTATTTCTGAACAATAATTTTTTTATAAAATAAGTCCCCTTTTGGAAAAAAGGGGATTATTTTCTATGAAGTTTTTCTAATGTACCATCGGGTCTTTTTAAATATGTGTGTTCCAAAATATTTATCATGCCGGCACGAAATTGTGTTAAATACTCTTTTCTGAGCATATCTCTTTCTTTGATTTCTTCTTCTGTCAGCCCCTGTGTTTTTTGTTTTTTTGCAAGGGTATTGATGCGGTCTAATAATTTTTTTTCCATATAATTTACTGCTCCTCTTTTTGTTCTAGTTTTCTTCCGCGCCGATGTCTGGCACGCATTTCTTCTCTTGCCTTTCTTCTTTTTTCAAATTCAGACTCTTCTTTTTGCTCTTTTACTTCTTCAGATTGTTTGATTTGTTCTTTTTGGGGTTCAGTTGGAATCGGATTGATTTCTTCTTGCGGCAAAAATGCTTCTAAAGGGGATTTCTTTTCTATTTTTTTAGAGGATTTTTTCTCTTCTTCTTTTGGGATATCTTTGATTTCTTCTGTTTCTTCCTTTTTCTTTTCTCGTTTAAATAAAGCAGAAATTCCTTTTGTTTGCTGTTTTTGCTGCTGTGCTTTTTCTTCCAATTCTTGTTTGACTGTTTTATACATCTGCAATGTTTCGGCATCTATTTGAAAATAAATGGCTTTCTCTAAAAATTCCAGCGCATATTCTTTCATATCTCTTTTTAAAGCAAGCTCTCCGCATTTTCTATAAAGCTTTGCATTACGGGCTGCCTGACTATTTTCAGCTTTTAGCAAATATTTTTTTGCCAATGCCATATCGCCAAATTCGGCCTCAAAACAAGCATAATTATCATAACACCAATACATATCGCCTACTTTTTCAATAGCTAATTCAAATAATGCTCTGATTTCTCTTTTTCTGGCTTCTGTTTCATCTTGTCTGAGCAATTCCATTTTATCTACAGCATTATTAACATATGCAATGGGATAATATAAGCGATTTAAAGTATTTTTTTCTTCCTGCAAACTAATGGCATTTCCTCTAAAATCATATTGTAACATCAAACCACAAGGAAATTGTACTTCAATAGTTGTATCTGTAACTTGTATACGGCTTTTTGAAATCTGTTCAAAATCCATATCAAAATATTTTTTGTAAATAAAACTGCCTTTTTGTGTATTATAAATAGAAAGAAAATATTTATTATCTTTTTTGTAAAGTAATATTGTAAATTGTTCACAAAAATAACTGGTCATAATTTGTATGTTATCTTCTTCCAATTCCAATACAAGAGTTTCTTTTTGCCCAAAGTCATACAAATAAAATCTGCCATCTGTTGTATAAAGAGAAAAAGCGCCTGTATTTGTTACATATGCCTCCGCCACATCAGATTGTGTTACAACTTTGTGTAAAGCACGTTCTCTGTTAAAAAAAACATAACAGTCTATAGTAATTTGTTTTCCATAGGAACCTTTTGCCATGACATATTTATCATTTTTTGCTTTTGCTACTAATATTCCTGTAAATATCATATCAATGCTACGAAATGTTACAAAATTTTTTTCATCTACTTCTAAAAAATCTGTTTTTACTCCAGACTGAACAGAAGGAGAAGATACCGTATCTTCTGTTTGCATTTGTTTTTTTTCCGAATGTTTTTTTTCAAAAATATTGTTAAAATTAA
>DVLQ01000220.1 GCA_018715395.1 Candidatus Coprocola pullicola
TCATTATCTATATATTCCCCACACAAAGATAGCAGTTTGTCTATATCCAGTTTTCCTTCTGCAAAACATTCAGGAAATACCGATTGCAGCTTGTCCATGTTGGTTTGCTCTATGTTCATTGACAGTCCGTCGATTATATTATTCATATATTTCCTCCATATTTTCTGTTAATATTAATTAAGATTTAGTACTATTAATATAAAACAAAATCATAATTCCTAGTATAAGGATTGGAAATCCTATAAAATTTATTATAGGTGAAATTATTGTAGGTATTTGTCTTGCAATCACTCCAAATATGAATCCAATTATTATCATAGGAAAAAATCCATATTTTATATTTTTTAAGTTCCTGTTTTCACCGTATAGGTATGATATTGCAATTCCCCAAAAAACCATACCCCCAGATATAAATTTAATAGTGTTCACCTTTTCATCGTTTTCATGCATAAATATATTTCCCATATTGCCTTCAGTCTGTTTTTCTATTTCATCTAGAATACTGTTGTATTCCTTCATAAATATTTCATTATTTTGAATTTTTTCCACATCAATTTCAGACATTTTATTTAAAATTTCAATTCTACTGTTTACACGATTATAATAGAAAATATTTGCATCTATATATGGAAATAAGAGTAAAAACACCATAATAACTATTATTAAAACAATATAAAGATTAGGATTTCTTAAGTTATTTTTTATCTCATCAATAATTCTTTCCCACATTTCTAAATATCCCTACCTCCACAATAAATTCCCTCTGCACCTTAGCCGTCAATTTTTCCTGCTCTTCAAATTGTTTTATTTTTTCTTCCAGTTCCATATTCGGCTGCATTTGGGCAAAGAACAGGTTTTCCTGTCGTTTCATCCATTCTTTATGTATGTTTGCCACTTGTTTTTCCAGCTGTATCCGTTTCAAGCGGTTGCCTGTGGTCTGGGAGAGCTGCTGCTGTACTGCCTTTTCTTCTGCTTCCAATGCCTGCAATTCTTTTTGCAATGCGTTTTTCTTTCCTGCGACAATCAGCTTCATTCTGTTCAATTCCTCTTGTTGTGCCGGTGTAATCTTTCTTCGCTGTTCATCCAATAACTGCTGCTCAGGTACCAGCTCATCTAACGGCTGCGGACTCACCTTTGTTTTCAACCAGTGTGCCTTTGCGTCTTTCTCCGTAACGCTCAGAATCGGCTTTTGCAATATCTTTTGACAATCAGCTTGTGACAAAATACTTCCGTCTTTACGTTGCCCACATAAAACAGGTACGCAAGAAACCAATTTGTTTCCAGCATAAATATCAACAGTGTAGAGTCCAATGGTACAATCTTCCCCTTCTATCTGCAAGTTTCCTGTATCTCCACAGGCAATTTCATGCAAAATACCACGCACCAACGGACTGAAAAGCGTGATCTGTCCTTGTTTTGGTTTGAAAATCTTTCCCATACCATAAGATTTTAGACTGCGGTATGGTTTATTTCGACTGCCAGTCCAGTAGTAAAAGAGAATGGGCAGTTTTTCGTAATTGGTAGCTGTAATGGTTTTCTTTTCTTCATCTATCTCAAAATAACAGTCTGTATTTTCCTCATTATACCGTTCAAAAAACCATTTTACCACATCCCATAATTTTCTTTGCAATTCTGATGACTTTTTGCTGACATACTGCGGTGTCAAATGTACTTTCGATGCTAGTTCTCTTGTAAATGTGGTAAAGAGAATATCCTCTGCCGCTGCTACCTGTTTTCGGTTGTTTTCCTCCAGTTTTGTTAAAACAGTCTGGTGATCCGCTTCAATCTGTTTTTGTGTGCGCAATGGCAAAGTGTCATAAGCTTCTTCCAGTTGGTTTGTAAATCCGCCCAGTACAGTATCTGTCACACCAAACACGCCATCTGCGACCTTCATACGCTTATACACCAGTTCCAGCTTACGCACATCTGCCATATTATTCCGGTTAATAAAAGCCAGTGAAATAACATCATTATCCTGTCCCAAACGATGGCAGCGGTCTATGCGTTGTTCCATTTTTAAAGTATTATACAGTAAATCATAATGAATGACAAAAGAAGTCTTCGAAAAATCAAAGCCTTTTGCACCATTGTCTGTAGAGATTAAAATTTCCCCATCACATTTGAAGTTCTCTAATGCTGTATAGTCTGAACCGCCATAATAAGTATAGGTAACATATTGCTGGGAAAGGCTTTTGTAAAGCTGTTTCAGTGTTGCAACGCTTTCCGTGAATATCACAGCTTTTTGGTTCGCACCGTATTTCTTCAGTACAGCAAAGCCTTTTTTCAGTGCCAAAAGCAGTTCCTTTTCTTTTGAGTCCTGTTTCACCGCTTCTGCCAGCTGTTTCATATTCTGCCACTGAGCCAATTCTTCTTTGGCATCCGCCATATGTTCCAGTCGTTTGATAACGCCCTCTATGGTCTGCAATATGGCAGATGTAGAAGAACTTTGCAAGCTGAACAAACGCAGTGCCAAATCATATTGATTCATTTGCGGAAATGCTTTTTTCTCTGGCTGGTTGATATATTTCTCCAGTGCATCATAAAGTTCCTGTTCCTGCTCTGAAATCTGGTATTCGTCTGTAATCAGAATACGTTCTGGTATTTTCGCATACTGCTTTGCCTGGGAACGCAGCGTTCTGAAACAAAACTTACTGACTCTTTCTGCAAGTTCTGGGTAATTCTCAGGTTTTCTAAGGTACCTATGCAAAAACATTTCCGGTTTCGGCAATACGCTCTTGTCTATAAACCAGATTAAACCATACAAATCCATAATATTTTTTTCTATGGGCGTTGCTGTAAGCAGAAGACGAAATGCTGTACCCGCAATACGATCCAATGCTTTTGCCTGCTTATTTTCTTCCTGATATCCTGTGGAAAGGACATTTGCTTCCTCAAATACAATCACATCCCATGATATTCTGGCTGCTGTTTCTTCCTGTGATGATACAAAATCATAGGTGGACATGATAACAGCCTCCTGATCAAATGGGTTTTGGTTATCCTCTGTCATAAGCCCTTCCCATTCTTCTTTTTTACTGCAAACCACATAAGGTATGGAATAGTATTTCTCTATCAATTCTGTCCATTGTGCAATGAGGTCCGCATTGGGGATCAAAAGCAAAATTCTGTTTTGTCCCTCAAGCCATCTTTGAGCAATCACCAGCATTGCTTCATGGCTTTTTCCCAAACCGGCTTCATCACAAAGTATCGTACCCTTTAAGTAAGGAGAACGCAACACAAAAGCAGATGCCGCAATCTGAAATGGATATATTTTCAAATCAGATGAATCAAAAACTAGCACTAATCTGTCGTTATCTGATAAATTTTCTAATTGTCTGGCTTTATAGTAAACATGGAAAGATGTTTGCTGCACTTTACTCACCTTTGCTTTTCTTCAGAAATCATTCGTTTTTATTATCTCATATTTTCTGACAATTTCCAACTTAATTGGTGTAAGTTATCTATATTCATATAATATATAGATAGGTTTCAAATTTTCTATTTCTTGTATTATGATTGAAAAAACTCTACAATAAGAAAAATGGAACGATTAAAGAAAGGGTTTTGTTTATGAATAGATTATTATTGGAAGATGACATCAGTCTTGTGGAGGGTCTGCTCTATTGTTTCAGAAAAAATGGTTTTGATGTAGAAGTTGTTCGTACTGTAAAAGAAGCTTTGGCAAACCCCTCCAAAATTAATCAAATGGTGGTTGCCCCTGTTATTGCTATGATGCAACCAGTAAAAAGAATTCATAAAATATCCGTATTAGATACTATTAGAACACAATCACAATCATATTTAACCTGTTGTGCTATTTCAAATGAGATTCAAAAAAAACAAAAGTGTGAATATATCCTTACAATGTAATCATAGTGTATACCTTGTAACCCAAATAGGGTTCTTTTTTAGAAGTACATTTTCCATAGTTTGCACCATAACCATGAAATGATTTACAGTATCGTACTCATGCAAATTTACATACTGCAAGTGGAAAACTATCTATAATAAAATATGGAACAAATGAAATTTGAAACATAGAAATCAATTTTTGTTGTAATAATTCGCTTGTCTGCATGAGAGCATGTCTGATTCTGTTGAAATGGCTTCAGATCCAAAACTATGGAAAAAGATGACGATAATTCTTTTTTACAAAAGAAAACCAAGCATTTTCAGAATCAATACTCACCAGTTTACCACAAATGCTAATGGTAATGATTTCAGAATCAGATAATTTTGCATCTAAAATATGTCGTCTGTGTTTCACAGAAGAAGGTACAAACTCTTAATATAAATCATCAATCACAACAGTTAAAATAAAACCTTCAAAATCTGCTATTGTTGTAGTATTATGGTATCGGAACTTCAACATGATAGTGCCTCCTTTTTGTTTCCTGCAAATAGAATAGTACATTTTTGTTGAAGTTTCTTTTATTATTTTTATCTGGCACAACAGGTAAATATAATATCTCAAATACCTTATAGACAAAATTTTATACTTCCTGTAAATAGCACTATTTTTATATAAATTTTAATTAGAATTTTTTCTTTGTATCTGCATAATATCATATCTTTACAAATCAGAAACGCTGTATGAAAGTGCTTAACAATAAAGCCTCATAATAATTGCTTTAAGTGCTTTTGTACCATCCTTTGTTTTTAAAAGTTCCAGTGGTGTATATCCTGGAATATCTCCCAATTCACGATTAAGCCATAATCTGCTCGCACTTCCTATAATACAGCCAATAGGAATTAGAATTTCATCAGCAACTTTCCCTTTATATGGCTTTAATGCTTCCATCACTTTTTCTCCGTTTTTAATAAATACCGCAATATATTCGTTCTAATCTTTCTCATTATACTTATTTTTATTGTAATCTATTGAGTAATAATTTGTTTTCATAGTGCCACCTCCCTATTTATGTATATCATTTGGTATATCAATTATCAAATCCACTAATATCTTTCCGAAATCAATACTTGTTTTTACTCAATAAATTCTGACAGAATTTCAATAACTTAATTTTAAAAAAATATAATTAAAAAAGCATTGTGATTGTACTTGCTCAGCCTTTTTACTGATTTTCTTTGATATTTATATCAATACATAAGCCATAAACAAATGTCATTTCCAGTATATCGTCAATTAAATCAGGACTGTTCCAATTAATCTGAAAAATAGGAATTCTATATGTATTTCTCATTCTTACCTTTTGCTTTTTTCCACAACTTTTAATACTATATCAGATAAATCATCAGCAAAACAGATCTGCTTTTGATAAATGGGAAAACTGTCGTCTGTATATAAAAACTCAAATCTGTCTTGATACACACCTTTTAACATTATTTTTTCATTTTCTATATTCAGTTTATCAGGCAATACATACCAATTTTTATTAAATTTTGCCATAATATATGCATCAATAAAGACTCTGCAATATTTTAGTAGAACTGATATTGTACTATATTCATCATCTATTATTGGTTGAATAGGTTTTCTTTTAGCGCATGGTATTTGTAAACTTTATTTTTATAAAGCACATAGACCAATCGTTTCACCCTCTTTTATATTGCAGTTCAATCAATACAATAATTTATTTTTCCTTTTCCCAGCCGGCATAAACAATGCTTTTTTTCTCCATTACAATTTCCATAATGGGTTTTGTCAATTTTTTATCTGCATACCAGCCTGTAAAATGATAGCCTTTTTTTACAGGCACATATTCTGTTAGATCAACTGTAGATCCTACTGCTTTATGTGTGTAATTGGTAATCATTACATCTGCGTTGGACAGCTCTCCCCCGTTTAAATTGAATTGGAGTTTGCCTGAAACAGGCAGTTTTTCCACATCACTCTCTTCAGACTCATCTACAGTTACTCTGCAAGTGGCGCTTTCGTCTTTTGATGTGGCAGTAAAATCCGCAGCGTATGTTCCGTTTAATAAGTATGCTTCCCATGTATAGTAATCTTTTTGCGTCAGCGTGACATAAGGTCTGTCGCATGTCACAGTCGCTTCTTTGCTTGTGGTTAATGTTACAATACCACCGCCGTCTACATCATTGTCGCTCGGCTTTATAGTAAGGCTTTTTCTAAATATTCCAGACTCATAATAACCAAGTGTACTGTATTGAAAATACATTTCTTGCGGATATATTGCAATACTGTAAAGACCTAAGTTTTTTCCGTTTTCTTTGTCCTCAATGATATCACGAATATTACAATGATATGTTTCTTCCTGTGTATGTATTAAAAACAGCAGTTCCCGCTTTATGACACTTTCTTCCCAAAGAGTTCCTTTTTCTTTGATATATGTCTGAAATTCCCAAGATGTGACTTTTTCTTTGAAAAATTCCATCAAGTCCGGTATTTTTTCCTTTAAATTTTCTGAACTGTCTTTTGCCGTTTGAGAAAACAAGTCATAAACACCACCGCTGTTTTCCGCTTTTGCCAAAGAAACAATTTTTTCCATAATATCGCTCTGATATTCTTCATCCGCCGGATAAAAAATATAAATACCGCCTTTATCCTTTCCAAAACCTGAACAATATTGATACAGCTCATCAGGATAAATTAAAATACTGTAAAATCCCTCATTGTCCGCATTGCCTGTGTCAATATTTGTAATGTTCATTCTACAAGAATACGTTATGTCATCTGTATAGAGCAGATAGTCAGGGTAGTCTTGAAAAACACTTGTACCGCCCACAGAAGAAGACTCCCCATAGCCTCCGTCAGGTTCCCACGATATCATACTTTCATTAAAAAACTGTATCAGCTCAGGAATTTTTTCATGTAAATTTTCGGATTCGTTTTTTGCCTTTGGAGAAAAAATGGTATAAATACCATCAGCATCTTCTCCTTCTGTTAAAAGCAAAAAGTTATCCATTAACTTATCAGCCGAGGAAAATCCCACATATTTTCCATCAACTACAAACTCTGTACGTTCCGGCACAAAAGGCAATATAACCCATGAAAAAAACGCGATAATAGCAGTAAGTATCATTGCAATAAGTTTCATAATATGCCCTCTTTCAATAATCAACAACATAATTTGTAATTTTGTAAATTTTTAATACTCCAAAAAATCAGCTGCAAATTTTTCAGGCAGTATAGAATATTGACTATATTCTTCTCTCAGCTTTTTATAGTCTTCCCCTCTTGCATACAAAGCGTCTTGCAACCCCTTTTGTATTTTTAACACAATTGACTGAAAAAGCGGCGTTTCATAGACGTCTTCCATAGCTTTGATCACATCTTTTGCCATGCTGGAAGGACAATCTATACCTGCAAATTCAATGCATGCATCATTTAAAACATTGAGTATTTCATCAATTTCAGCAAAATCAACAGAGTCACATTCTTCAAACTCATCAAAATCCAATCTTCCGCCATGAATCGCTGTCAATTCCAGAAACAAATATGACGCCCAGCTTAAAATTGCCCATTGAAGTGAATTTATACCATTATCAGAAAAGTTATTTTTATAAAACTCCAACTGTTCTTCTGTCAATTCCTCGCCTACCATATAATCCAATACACATGCATAAAGATTGTTGGCAAAATCCTCAAAATCAGAAACTTTAATTTTTCCATATAAATAATCCCAAAGCATGTCAATGGCTTTATACACAATTGGTTCTGCTTCTTCGCCATTTTCTTTTAAACCCTGTTTTAATGTATTAAAATACTGTTCAAGCACAAGCAGATTACCCAAAAGGCGTGTTTTATTGCTGCTGTTTCTAAAAGTTTCATTTGCCAGACTGCTGCAATTTGCAACCCAATCTCCGGCATTTTTTCTGTTTAATGATGTAAAGTCTGTAAAAAGTTTGTATTCAGCCATCGTCTATTCCTCCCAAACAAATCAGCGTTGTTTTTTAAAAATATTCCAAATTCATAAAAGGCACTATCAGCTCTTTGATTTTTCCATTTTTGTCAAATCCCCAATAAGCACTGTATATACCATCGCCCATACCACTTGAAAACATGGCAATTCTTTTATTGTCTTTTGGTAAATTCCAAATCAGGAAATTTCCATATTCAGTTTGTATATGAGGATAGTTTTTAGTATTTTCTTTAAAAAGCTGTGAAAAATAGTCATTATAAATGTTTTTATTTAGATTTTCTTTATGCCAGATGTTTAAAAATTCTGTATATTTCTCTGCTAAACTTTCGTCAGCAAAACAAGCAAGACCAGTGTCTACACCAAAAACTGAAAAGACGCCTGGTTTATTAACATCTGCAAGGGTAAAACCCTTTGGCATAGCAAGCTCATATCTTACAGAACGTTCATTGCTTATTTTAAGTCTTGAAGCAGCAACTTTTATTCCAACTAAATCAGAATTAATAATTGAAAGCTCAACGTCATAACTTCCTTCAGGAATACATTTTTCCAAAACCGTTTGATATTTTGAATTTCCTAAATAAGCCAAAGGGTCTGCAATCACAACCCGACCTGTTGGAAAATCCGCCTGTCCTATGGTCACAAGTTTCAGCTTTTCTGTTTCAACAAATAAATTTTGAAAAAATCTGAAGTCATAATTTTCTTTATTCAAGAACTTTAAATTTTTTTCAAAGGCTATTTGTGCCGGATGTTTGACGGCTTGCCTTATTTCTTCGCCTGTTCTTGTATCAACAAAATATTTTCCGCTTTCATCACAACAAAACTCTACGTCTGCGCCTACAGGCATGTAAAAAATATTTTTTACACATGGTTCTATTTCAATAAGTATAGTAAAATCAACAACCATAAGATTTTCTGCTTTGTTTATATATTCTTGGGTGTCTGTATCACCAAATGCTACCCAACCTGTTCCAATACCATTATTTTCTCTAAAAATCCATTTCAGTTTAGATGTTCCATTCAAAATAGATTTTGTCACAATACAAACACCTAATTGTGGAATATGTGGTTTTTGTTGCTCTTTTTCTGTTTGATTTGATATTTTTGTATTTTCTTCTAAATTTTCTATATTTTTTTCAGATTTATCCTTTTTTTTAAATGAAAATAAACCCATATTGAATCCCCCTCTTAAATATTCAAAAATACTTAAATCAATATAATTGAATGGATAATTATAATTTTGATAGAGTATTTTTATAATTTCTGTTAGTTTTTGACAAATTTTGTACTTACTGTTATTTTTTCTATATTTTTTGTTTTTCATAAATCATAACATCACTTCGTATGTATGATATAAACATTAAAAATATTGTTATAAAACCAACAATTAAAATTAAATAAATCATTTCTGTTAGTAATAAATTTTTTATCGGTATCAGATTTACCAATAGAAAAAGCGGATATATAATCCAAGGAACTTCTATATTTGTCATACTATAATTAGAACCAATAAAAAATTTTGTCAAAATCGCACCAACAAATACAATGTATAATATCAACCATATAGCACCTGCTTTAAAAAACGGCATATGCCCTTGCCTTTGATGTAAATTAGGCACTTTCTGATTAAAAATTACAAATGTGATAATCTCATTTTTTTCTTCATAGGAAATATCAATTTTTCTTTTTTTATTTCTTTGATCATAAAACATCACTTCATAATAGAGATATCGCTTCTCATGAATGAGGCGAATGATATTTTCATAAGCAATAAGCGCTGAATATTCCTGCGTTATCAATCCCATTTCTGTAAAGACACAGTTTTTATCTTTCAATAAAACATTCATTCTCATCCCTTCTTTATTAAGAAATGTAGACCTCTTTTTTAAATATATTCACTACAATAATAGTATAAGTCTGTCAAAAATATTTCTGGAATTTTCTTTTTTTAAACTTATATTTTTCTATTTTTGTGAAAGGAACAGTAAAATGAGTATCCATTTTCAAAAATCTGCCATTTAGTATATCATCATAAACAACAGTAATAAATTTTTCCCACTCTTTTATATTTGATGTTTTCGTCCCATTTTCCAAATAGGCATAGTCATCTACCAAATAAAATAATTTCCAGTGTCAATGCCAAATCACAGTTTGCCTCTTTTAATATTTCAGCAAAAAACCATTATCCCAGTTGTATTCTTTTATCTTATTTTTTAAATCCATATATTCTAAATCTTACCATTAACATTAAAAACAGTTGTGCCAGCAGAGCAGAATATCATCAAACTCTGCATTTGCTAAGTCTTCTGGTTTTATAAAAAACTGGAATGTGTCTGCCTCCAAATTCTTTTTGGTTGTAAAATCATATTGTAACAGCAAAGTTCCATATTTTTCTCCGTTTTCTATATCAAGGCGGCTGTCTGTTTGATGCAAAGCAGGATGACCGCCCACCTTTGTTCCCCAGTTTCCAAAGTCCCAACAAAACGAATCGATAGCAGATTCATTGTTTTCAGTATCATATCCAGACTGTTTTATAACAATTTCTGGTGTTATCTTGTTGTTGCATACTTCTTCATATCCCAAATCTGATACCAGTCCATCCATGCCTAAAGACATCGTGGCAACTTCTGTGGCAGAACGAAAAGCCATTTTCCCCTCCTGCCACGGCAAATTCAAATGTCCTGGAATGGTCTGATGATGAAATTTTGCATTTTTCCTTAGCTCCGCCACCAAAGAGGGCTTAGCCGGCGGTATACCCTTCCCTTCCATCATAGACAGAAACACACTGACAGGTTTTTCTTCTTTTTTGCTGGCAGCTTTCAAACGTTTTTCGTATTCTTCTTTGGAAATGGTTTCTCCATTGATTGTTACAGTAGTGATCACTTTGGTTGGCGTAAACTGTTGTGTGTTCACTGACTGCTGTAAAGCCATATCGGGTGACGGATAATAGCGCACAGCATAAAGCTGACGCATTTTTTCTGGATCATCTATTTTTTCCTCAAAACGCGTTTCATCTGTATCCATAAAAAACTGAAGTAATCCTTTTTCAGGAAAACCCTCTATATGGGGCATTTTTGCAAAATTAATCTGCGCCAAAAACTGCATTTGCTCTCCTTCTGGACAGGTTGGTATGCTTTCCTCCTGAGGCAGATAAAATATACCGCCGAATTTACTGTCAATACAGTTAGTTGGTTTATCCGTAACAGAAATATGTATAGAAGGAAGTTTTGTTTCTTCCAATGCAGATTGTATTATCTTTTTCGTTCTCATATTCTACCTCCTTATAATGAGAAAGATTGTAACTAACTTGGGAAATGATATCTTATTTTTCTTTTATTCATTTGATATTTTCACTTTTTTTATCGGTCATCGCCAAATTCATAATCGTTACGAAATTTTCTTTGTATTTTTGTATTTGTAAATAACTCAGTAAAGGAGTTTGCGATTTTATAACTTGATTCAGGCTTTATAACATCTCCTTTATCTGCCATATAAATTTCTGTTTTTCCTCTTTTTTTTCATATATCTTCTTCCTCATCTCCAAAAGGCAAAGCATTTTTTTGCAGCCTTCAAAAAAATCCTCTACCTCAGACTTAATAAATTTTCTAATATCATTGTCCAAAATGTCATAGTTGGTATCACATCATTTTCCCTTTCATATTCAATACCGCCTTCACCAAAAGCTCTGAAAATCTCACCATAGTCATCAGGAAGTGGAATAGGTGAATGCTCGCTAATTAAAGATAGTTCACCTTCTATGTGTTCTTTCCAATTTGGATGCAATTTTTCTTCGCAACCATTGAAAGTTTTGCATCCATCATCTTTAAATCCATTAAAAAGATTATTTCTTTATTCCATTAAGTCCATAATATACCTCCTATTAACACTTGTTCATGTTATTTGGCAATACAACATGTCAATAAAACTGTTTGTTATCATTATAATCCAAATTTTGCCAGTCATTGACATTTGTAATGATAGGTAGTCAGAAATTCAAATTTTGCCGTTTTGTAGGGTATTGTATAGTCAGCTGTTCCTGTACATTTAATATGTGCTCTGTCATTTTTAAATTTAACAACAGTTATTTTATAGTTTTCCAATGGCTCATGCTCAAACACATACGGCGTATCTTTCCTTTTCATTGCCTCCTCTATGTTTTTCACTTCAAATGTCTTATTTATAATTGATTCGGCATAATCTAAATCTATGGAAATTGCATTTATACAGAAAGAAGGTGTAATTTCTTCATCCATAAACGTATTAGCATGAAAAGAACAATCAAAACTGAATTCATATTCATTTTCATCATTGTGAATCAAAAAAGCCGTACTTCTGCTTTCAGTATTAAGCCCAAATAAAACACCATCTAATATTAATGCCAATTTTATATTTTTGTTGACCATATTTATCATACTTGCGTCATTTTTCGCTAAAATAGTAGTTCAGCACATTCTCATAAAGATTTCTTGTTTGTTCTTCATCTCCCCATGATAACGGCTCGTCTGCATAATTCAGTGTAAAAAACGGTTCTTTATCTTGTATAGTTTCAGGCAGATTTTCCCATAAAAGATACATTTTCTCCGCAAAGTGTTTTATATCAGAACAATTTTCATAATATCCTTTTAGTTTTTGCATAAAAATTCTACCAAATAGTTCATAGTCAAATATGTTGAAAGCAATATGTTCTTTTATGTAAGCAACAGCTTTTTTTATATCAGTTTCCCATTCCAAATACAACAAATCTTCATTTTCCGGATCATTTAGGAAAAATTCGTTCAGCTTTTTATCATACGCCTCCTCAGCTATGATATCTTCGCAATATAAAATTGCCAAAACAAGTAATTCTTCCACAATTTAACACATCCTTTTTGACTGCCTTTTTATTTGATTGAACAATTATATTATTTTTAGTCCATACCTGTTTTTTTATTTTCTAATGGTTGACGGATATTTTTTAAACAATCTTTTTTACATACACCAAATTCAGCATAATTTCTTATTGCCTCATTAATACTAACCTGATTACAGTAAAATTCTTCATCAGGGTCATCGTATGCTAGTGGGTCATCCTCCTAAAAACATACAGGGCATATATCATAATTGCCCTCTGGCTTATTTTCAAAAGTATAAAAACCACAACAAGGACATTTCTATTTCATCATTATATCAGTTCTCCTCATCACACTCTTTGCAATATGCGATACAGTTTAAAATTTCTTCATTGTTTTCATCAAATTTTACTACTAAAAGTATATGCTTGTCCTCATCATAGGCACACCCCAATAAAGCGTTGCGATCATAAAATGATGGATATTTTACCATAGCATCAAAATCTATTTTATAATCATTCAATTCATATTCAGAAAGTGTATCTGCTTCCCAGCCCTCATCTTCCAAAGTGTCCATTGCTGTATCATACATTTCATATGATAAAATGTCACAAAAAACCAGCATTAAAAATTCAGATATGCTGTTTGTATAAAGTTTCCATTCACAAATGGAATCACACTCATGATTCATATAGACAGGCGGGTCACTCTTATCTAAGTCTGTAATACAAATGCCAAAATTTATAATTCCTGCGGCAAAATCACTGCCAATTAACAAATAGTTTGGCACAATGTCTTTCCACTGCTCTTTTGGAAGTTTATAAAATTTATAATACTCACTTTCATCAGCATCGCTATTGTCATTTTCCCAATATTCTTTTTCGTCTTCAATATTTTCTTCTATGTAATCATAAAGAAAACAAATAAACCTTCTTGTTTGTACCCAAACATCTGATGTGGAAAACAAAGAAGTATTGATTGCTAAAGACAAAAAATCATTGAGCACAGCAGGAAGAACAATTCCTTTTTGCTGTTCATTTAAAATATTATCTTTGGTTTTTGTATAACCCATTTTTTGCAATATTTCTGTTACTGTTAAATTATATTTAAAACTCATGTTCATATACCTCCTATTGATTATGTATTTAATATAATAGAAAGATATTCACTATCTACAAATTCTCCCCAGCCATTTTTCTGATCCATTGTCATATTACTCACACTGCCAATATCTGGCAGTTGTATATTATGTAAATCAAAAATGTGTTTCATATCCAAAAATAGATACATAGATGAAACACTGGCAGCTCCAAAATCACAGCATTCACATGCATTTGAAAAATCGATAGGCATCTTCAACACTTGATTGATTTCATCCTCAGCATTTCCATCTGTAATTCCTTGAAATAAATTCATCAATTCATAATAATCTTTTTCAGACAGTTGTTCATCAAACTCTTTGTTTGCTTTTTCATAGGTATCAAATTCAAAAAGAAATTCTGGAACCACAACAGAATATATGTCCCAGCCTTCGTTCCAATATCTCTTTGTCCATTGCCAACACCTTTTTGCTACAGGCGTCCAATCTTTTTGAGGATAAAGCATTATCAGGTATTTTTCAATGCACATAAATAAATAGCACATTCTTCCTGTTAAAGAAAGCTTTCTTATACTTCTTACCAGCTTTTTATTTTGTTTTTCTTCTTCTGTTTTACCTTTCAAAAACCACATAAAACTCACCACTTTTTCCGCTTTTATTTGGATATTTATTTTATGATTGTATCTACTTGATAGAATTAGACATATTTTGGCTATTTCCTGCATAACGCTCAAATTTCAGCCAGTAATTGCCTTTTATACCCATTGCTCATTTCTATTTGATCTGTTTGATAAGAATTGTCATTAGTAATAATTTTATAATCTGGCTTAATATTTTATATATCTTTTGATACAAATTATTAAACCATCATTCAAATAAATCAAAAATACCATTAATATTGAATAGCAAATAAAAAAAGGACACATGGACAATATTGCTTGTATTGGCAATATATTTGAGTAAAGACAATTATTGTCACTGCACCACTGACAAAAAATAAGCACCGGCACAATATGTATCTTCATACTCAACATTGATTGAATAGCATGTATTTTTCATCTGCTGATTGCAATAATCAATTTTTTCTTTCATATTATCTTTATCGTCTATATCTACATATAAGTTTTCAAGACTTCCTTCAATCTTACTAAATATATCTTCCGGCAGTTTCGTTTTGAGGAAAGAAGTTACTTGTGATATGGCATCTTCCTCATAACCGCCTATTAACAAACTTTCGCCATGTATGGCTGAATCATAAAGAAGAAAAATTCTCTCATCTATAAAATTTTCACCGCTTAAAAAATCTTTAAATTCTTCTTTGTTATTAATCATCAGCATTTCATTGAGTACATCTGATTGAGTTTTATAAAGCTCTATATAATTTTTTGTTTCAAAAAGTATATGGATTTGTTGTTTTTCTGTCAAATTCATAATTTCCCTCCAATTATAAAATTAAAAGCTACTATTTCATAATTCCTGCTGCCATAGAAAAAGCATGATATGCTTTTTTGACAAATTCTTCAGGCATATTTTCAGGAGTATATCGCCTGCTTTCTGGTATATAATCAGATAAATAGAGATGTTCAAAACGATAAAAATAAATACCATAAGCCTTTACTGTTTCATCAGAATATTCCGGCGATTTATTCATTGGCTCAAAACAAAGTGCTGCTCCGCAACCTAAAGCTTCATCTGTTAAGTGAAAAGACATAACATAATATGGGTTGTTCTCATTTCCTTTAAGTAATCCTTGTGCCCCAGCAGAACGCATCAAATGCTTTTGTTGTAATGAGATATTTTCAAATATAGAAAAATCAGGGTAATTACTTCTATTTATAAAATTATTTGTTGCAGCACTATGACTCAGTTTTTCAAGTATTTTTTCGCAATATTTGCGCAGGCGTTTGCTTTTATGCGCTTTTTGCAAAAATGTATTATCGTTATATCCTAAGAAACAATACAAAAAATCAATCCATTCAAATTGTCGATATATTTGATAACTCTTATCATAAAATGGAAAAAACACATCATAATTTTTACCTTCCAAAAGTTGTAAAGCTGTATCAAAGTCATCATTTGCTGCTTTATATGCAACATCAGGTGATAAAAGAAGTGTGCTTGCATCAACTCGATTGTGGATATAAGCAGCCATAATATCAGCAGGCGTCCATCCACATTTTATTAAAATATTTATGCTTTCTATATGAGAAACACCTAAACAACGTTCTCTCACATTTACAAATTTTAAAAGTGCCTCATATTTATCATAGGTACTTTCAAATTTATTATATATAGTATTCCAATAATTTTTAATACTTGGACTTATATCATATAATGCATCTTCATAATAAAGGGAGTATTTTGTTCCAAATGGCACTTTATCACGCATATCACAAAAACGTTTTAATTTTGGCTCAAGTTTTGCAGCCATATTAGAGACATTTTCTCCTTTTTTCATTGCCTGACATATTTCCGATATCCCATCGATCACTTTGCTGCCCTCCCCTTTTTTTGATTTTTTTAAAAATTTTATTTCTAATCCGATTTTATACAAAATCTATTGATTTAATATGATTATAAATAAAAAACTATTTCACTTCCATTTTAAACCTATTTATTCTTTGTTCCCAATCATCTTTTTTCAAATAAACTGGTCTGTCATACAAAACAATAATCAGTTTTAGGAGCTCATAAAGTTTAGCATATCTTAGCTTTATATTTTCAAATGTTGGTTCACAAAAGCCATATTTTGTTCTATCTAAAATATCTAATATTAGTTTGTTTTCATTTATATTTCTATTTAAGCCATTAGCTTCTTCGTCGCTTATTTTTGAATATAAATCAATATGTAAAAGCTGTATAAAATTAGGACAAGGAATGCCAAGCCTTGCTTTTATGTCATATTGTCCCCATTCTGTATACTCACTGTATATTCACTGTTTACATATTTTAGATTTTTTAACATTCTAACAGATTGCCCAACGCTTCCTGGATAATATAAAATATTGGAAGCCATTTCATATCCTGCACTTGCATAGTATAAATTTAATTGGCTATTTACATATTCTATAAATTTGTATAAAATAGACCATTCTGTTTGTAGCGGAAACTGAAAATAAATTTTGTTTAACATTGATGTTGGATTTGAATTTGATAACTGTATCACAGCACGAACTAACTGTAAATTCTGTAATGTACAGCTGTCAAGCGTCAAAACTTGTGCATTATTAAAATCTTTACCATCAAATTCTTTATGAAAAACTTTCTGCCATCCACCTCTTATATTTCTTATATTAGCATAATCATTTCCGCCGCGCTTTTTCGTAAATTTAGCATTGGTTATTAAAAGAAATAGTTCTATAATTGATTCTAATATTGATATTTTTTCATAATCAATCTAATCATCAAAATAGAAAATACATCCTTTTCTTATGCCAAATTTTTCTGTTTCTAAAGAACTGTAATAATGTTCCATGCTTAACATTTACAATACCTCTTACTTATACTTAACTCATAAAATTTACTTATTCAACCATAGAATGAAAATTTGCCATAGTTTTCTCCTGTTTATATATCAATAAAAAAATTATATGTTTAAATCAAATACCACAGATATTGTGTCATCTTCTTTTATGTAAATATCAAACTCAAACCAAAAGTCAAGTTGTTCCCCGTTGCTTGTTGGACTATATGTTGCAGTTTCAATATATTCATTGCCAGATTTAAAAAATTCTCCTTCATTTAAGTCCAGAGATTTTTCTTGAAAATGGTCTACTACAAACGGGTGCCCATAATCTTCTTCCCACCATTCTAATTGTTCATCAAGCCATTTACCAAAGAACAAAAAACCTTCTTCCTGTGTTTCTCCGTCTTTGCAGAAACTTTCTGTTCTCATAATAGAAGCTAATTTTGCATATTCTTTGTCAGAAACAGCATTTACAAACTGCTTTATTATCTCTGTTGTTTTTGCCTTATATTCTTCTTTAGTCATAGTAAAAAGCCTCCTTTAAATGCTATGCAAAAATAAATTATTCGTTTTCATTATGTGTTCAATATGAAATGAATTTGGCATTATGTTTTAATTCTCCACCGATTTTATATCTGAAAGCGGACAACCTCTTTTTGCCCAATTTTCAAAAAAATCATATAAATAGATGCAGTCTTTCGGCGTAATATATTCTAAAAGCAGATTTCCTGCCTCTGTGATAATAAGTGTATCACTCTCTTCTTTTTGCTCCATTACAAAAATTTCGCCACCGCCGCCACAGCCAACTGCAATATATTCTGGGCAATATTTTTCCATTTCCAATGTTTCTCTTTCTTCCAGCAATTCTTCTAATGAAAAAATAGTCACATCTCCATAATCTTTACAAATGTTTTCAGGAACATTATTGCTGGATAGTATCAGTTTAATATATCCTTTAGGAAATATTAAATTGTTGTCTTTCTCAAATTTTTTTATTGTTTCTAAGTCCATTTTGTAGCTCCTTAAAAATATGAGTTATAGTTTTTTTCAATTACTTTTATTTGCCCACACATAAAAACATATAATTTTCAACTAATTTTTCTCTGTTTCATTTTCAATATCTTCTACGACTTGTTTTCCTATGGCTCGACCACGATTTATAAACGATTGTAAATCTTTAATTGTTAAAGGATATGTATTATTTTCAGTTTGTTCGCACAATTTAATTTGAATCCCTTCATGGTTTAAACTTTTAATTATTTTCATCATTAACTTTTTCCCGTCGTATGAACCACCACTGCATGAAAAGATTACATCGTTTGATTCTATCGTTCTTTTCAGTTCACCAATAGGAGTGTTAGGAAAATATTTTCTCAGCACTTTTATCATACTTGGACTGACAGTTGTATCTGCCAATCTTAACTCAAATATATTCATATTAATTGCTCCTTCTTCATCTAAAAATCAGATATGTTATTCATTCTAATACCAAGAAGATAGCTTATATATGGCAACATTGCATTTTAACTATTTACAGATGGTATTAATACAAATAAGTCGTTATCAGATTCATCAACTTCTATTGATAAAAGTTCATCTTTCCTAAACCCTAATTGTTTATCCAAATCAGTTTGATGATATTATTGTTCAGTTAATATCACTAGCTTAATTCAAGACCATATTTTCTTAACACATTATAGAAATTCAATTTTGTATCACTCATTATTTTTTCTTCATGGCTATATAACACAATTGTATCTTTACATATTCCATTATCTATTTTAAATCCCGCCAAGTCACCTGTTTCAAAATCAATAACCGGAAAAAAATTATTATTATTTATAAATTCAATTGAAACATTATTTTTAGCATAAAAAGAACCATAACTATCAAGAAAATAAACTACTGTATAAGCAAAATATCCACCCCCATATTGCAATAAGAACTCTTTATAACTTGTAGGAAAAACTATATTATAATATTCTTCAATCAAATCAATATCTTCAGTTGTTGGTTTGCAATCTGAATCTAATTCAAATAATTTAGGATTCTTATTTTTTGCTTTTTGCATCATTTCTTCAAATTCTTTTCTATTCTGGTGCTATATTAAAAAAGTGGACACAAATAATTAAACACAAAATAAGGAGGTATTTTTCATGTCAGCACGAAAGTATGATGAAGATTTTAAAAAGAGTATTGTAACTCTGTATCAAACTGGAAAATCCCAATCTCAGCTTTCAAAAAAATACGGAAGTTCCCTTTCAACCGTTTCAATATGGGTTAAACAGTATTCAGAAGTCAAGCTTGATGACAACTCTGTAATCTCTGCCCATCAAATCAAAGAACTTCAAAAAAAGAAATGCCATGCTTGAAGAGAAGAATTTAATATTCAAAAAAGCTATTGCCATATTCACTCTGCACTCTCAGAACGATGAAAGGCTGTTCATGTCCTCAGATTTCAGCACTCTATCAAGACTTTGTGCCGTGTCCTTA
>DVLQ01000221.1 GCA_018715395.1 Candidatus Coprocola pullicola
TTACATTATTTTTACAATAAAAATATAAAAATCTTTATTTTAGGTGTTGACAAAACAGCCAATGTTTTTTATAAACGAAAAACATTTCTTTTTTTTTGATGCTTGTCATGGTAAAATGAATATAAAATGGAAAAAGAAAGGGTGCTTGTCTTGAGTAAAGCAGATGAAATATTTATTGCAAATTGTAAAGAAATATTGGAAAAGGGATATTCTACAGAAAATGAAACAGTACGTCCTCATTGGGAAGACGGTACGCCGGCATATACTCTCAAACGTTTTGGAATTGTAAACAGATATGATTTGTCACAAGAGTTTCCGCTGCTGACACTGCGTTATACAAATTGGAAAGCTGCTATTGACGAAATTCTTTGGATATGGCAGAAAAAATCTAATAATGTAAAAGACTTAAACAGTCATATTTGGGACGCATGGGCAGATGAAAACGGTACTATCGGCAAAGCCTATGGCTATCAGCTAGGTGTCAAACATATCTATAAAGAAGGCGACTTTGACCAAGTAGACAGAGTACTGTATGATTTGAAACATAATCCTTACAGCAGAAGGATATTGACAAATATTTATACATTTGCAGATTTACATGATATGAATTTATATCCTTGCGCTTACAGTATGACGTTTAATGTAACAGAAAATAAATTAAATGCAATATTAAACCAGCGTTCTCAGGATACATTGACGGCAAACAATTGGAATGTGGTGCAATATTCTGCTCTTTTGATGATGTTTGCGCAAGTAAGCGGATTAGAAGCGGGAGAACTGATACATGTGATTTCCGATATGCATATTTATGACAGACACATTTCTATGGTAAAACAACTTTTGAAAAGAGAACCAAAAAAAGCACCAAAAGTGTCGTTGAATCCGGAGATAAAAGATTTTTATCAATTCAAAGTAGAAGATTTTTTGGTAGAGGACTATGAATATGGACAAAGTATTGGTAAAGTGCCTGTGGCTATTTGATAAAGAGGTGAGAAAATGGATTTGATTGTAGCAGTAGATGAAAACTGGGGTATTGGAAAAGATGGTCAGTTACTAATCAGACTTTCTGAAGATATGAAACGATTTCGCAAAATGACAATAGGAAATGTTGTGATTATGGGCAGAAAAACATTGCAGACATTTCCCGATCAAAAACCTTTGCCTGAAAGAAGAAATATTATTATGACCCATAACACAGAATATGTCTGTCTCGGAGCAGAGGTATGCCATACTATACAAGAGGTGCTTAGAAAAATAGAAAAAGAAAGAAAAAAACAAATTTTTATTATAGGCGGAGGCACAATCTATCAGCAGTTTTTGCCTTATTGTGAAAGAGCCTATGTTACAAAAATATATCAAACATTTGTAGCAGACACCTATTTTAAAAATCTTGATGAGGATTACCATTGGAAATTGATTGCACAAGAGCCTATGAAAGAAGAAAACGGCGTTTGTTATGCTTTTTTTACTTACCAAAACCAGCAATATCAACAAAATGCCGCAGAACTAAAAATTGTATAACATTTTAAAAAAAGAGATAGTATCAAAGGGAAGCTGTTTTTTATCAAAAACTTTAAAAAACATATGTCAAATTTGTATTGAAAAAAGTAGAGCAAGGCATTTATGGGATCTTCATATGAAAATGGTGAAGAGGATATTTTATTATAAAACCAAAGTATTATGTTGGATTTTGTTAACTTAATAGGAAAATAAAAGTATATAGTAGTTTGCAACAAATATATTTTTGATATTTGTGTTTATTTTTTCTATAACAATAAAGCAAACCACAAAAACAATGAGAATAAGAAACAGCAAAATCTCTAAAAGTAATTTTTATATTTATGGTAGTAACAGCTCTCTTCTGGAAGAATCAGCATTTTTATTAATTTTTTGTTGTACTTTTAATAAGGAGCTGTTGGTTATATCATTTTAACGTAACAGAATTTTATGTTGAAAAAGGGGAAAATATTGCACAAGTTTCTTTTGAGAAAATTTGAGAGGAATTTTTGTGTATATTACAGTTTTTTGCAACAACTAAATTAAAAAAGCAATACCATGTGTTATGGAAAATTTGTTTCAAGTGATTTATGAACTATGCAAAACCAACAACCATAATGACAAAACCGCTTTATGCTGTTTTATACATAAAATGAAGCCGGTGAATAACAATCATATGGTATAGTAAATAGATAAAAAAATCAGAATTGATGGAGTGAAGCTATGAAAAAATTTACAGCTATACTGCTTATTCTATTGTCTATGACAATGCCTGTATGGGCAAATGAAATACTTGTCAATTATGAAGGCAGTCCCATTTCTTTTGATGCGCCGCCTTTTTTGGAAAATGATATAGCAATGGTACCTGTTAGAGCTATAGCAGAAAAAATTGGTGCAGAGGTACTTTGGTCTGCTTCCAGTGAGGTGGTTACCATAAAAAAAGAAGACAATGTCATATCCATTGCTGTAGATGGTAATATTGCACAAAAAAATGGAGAGGATATATCTCTGGATATGCCTGCTAAAATTGTAGCAGACAGAGTATTTGTGCCATTGCGTTTTGTAGGAGAGCAGTTTGGATTAAATGTTGTTTGGGACGAACAAACAAAAACAATTGCTTTAACCAAAAAAGCCTCAAAGGAAATAGAGCAATCTATTTATATGAGTAAAGATAATACTTATTCTGTCACGTTGCCGGGCAAAGTGTGGCAGGAGGAAGCGTCAAATTTAGAAAATACATTGATTTTAAATTATGTAGGAGAAAGAGAACTTTCTGTTTTGATATCTTGTTATGATAAAGGAGAAATGGAAGAGATAGAAACATTGCAAGACTTTGCAGAGTTTAATCGACAAAGCGTTTATGGTGCTATATATGCTATGGCAGATGTAACGCCGCAAAACATTACGCTGACAAATATGAATGCTGTAGAAGCAGATGAGATTGTGGTAAAAGAAAAAAATGGTATATCAAAGGCATTTTTTGTATATGCTCAAACACAAAAACATTATTATATTTGTGTCATTACAGGAACATCACAGCTTTATGACCAGCAAATTAACACATTAAAACAAGCGCTGCAAACAATTACGGAAAAAGTGTAAAACAGGAAAATGCATTATAAAATAGAAAGGATAAAAAGGGAAAATTTCCCTTTTTATTTTTTTTAAATAAAAATTTGAATGATAGTTTTATATATTATATACAATATATTAAAATAAACAAAAAAAAGAGTATATGATTTAAAAAAATTGTGATTCAAATCAAAAAAGACAAAAAAAAACTTAATTTTTTATGCAATTTTTAAACATATGTCTTTTGTATAAAGACATATGTATATTTTGAATAAAAAAATGTCTTTTTATTTTGTTTTTTATATTGACTTATGGAAAACTATCATGTATAGTTATAAGAACATAATGTAACAATTTTTATTTATATATAAAACAGTTGTTACAGCTATAAAAAACATAATAGAAAGGAGATGTATATTTTTTTTGTTAAAAATAAAACCTGTTTTATATATTTTTTTAGTACTGTTATGTATGGATGAGCGTATTTTTTGTTTCACAAGCCAATAAAATAATAAAAAACATAGCAAGAAAGAAGATATGACGGCTGTTTTTTTAACAGTGAGAACAGGAGGGCGTTTTTGCTTCATAAAAAGTATTTTTTTGAAGTAAAAAAATTATTGCACCATCGTACAACCTGTCACAATTTAACAATATTTAAAATTTTAAGGGAGATTCGATAATATGAAAAACATACTTCAAAAATGGAATAGTATTAGTTTAGTAAAACGTATTATTGGCGGTATGATTATTGGAGCGATTCTTGGCATTGCAGTGCCTACTGCTACTCCTATCGGTATTTTAGGCGATATTTTTGTAAACGCTTTAAAAGCCATTGCTCCAGTATTGGTATTTTTCTTGGTTATGAGCGCTTTGGCAAATCATAAAGAAGGCGGAAAGACAAACATGGGTAGGGTTATTGTACTTTATTTGATAGGTACATTTTCCGCGGCTGTTGTAGCAGTTATTGCAAGTTTTATATTCCAGGTTACATTGACATTGCCAGAGGCTACAACAGAAACAAGCAATGTAGCTCCTGGAGGTATTGGAGAAGTGTTAAAAGCATTGCTTTTAAACATTGTGGCAAATCCTATTGGTTCCATTGTAGATGCAAATTATATTGGTATTTTGGCATGGGCTGTTGTATTTGGTTTGGCTTTAAAACCGGCTTCAGATACAACAAAAAAAGGACTTTTGGATTTTTCCGATGCTGTTTCTCAAGGTGTTAGATGGGTAATCAGTCTGGCTCCATTTGGTATTCTTGGGTTAGTATTTACAACAGTTTCTACAAACGGTTTGGGTATTTTTGTGGATTATGGTAGATTATTAGCGGTATTATTAGGTTGTATGGCTGTCGTTGCTTTCATTGTAAATCCTATTATTGTATTCATTAATATTAAACAAAACCCATATCCGCTTGTTTTTAAATGTTTGAGAGAAAGTTTTATTACAGCATTCTTTACAAGAAGTTCTGCGGCCAATATTCCGGTCAATATGGCATTGTGTGAATCTCTTGGATTAGACGAAGACAATTATTCTGTATCCATTCCTTTAGGCGCGACAATTAATATGGCCGGCGCAGCCATTACCATTACAGTAATGACATTGGCGACAGTACATACATTAGGTATTACAGTAGATATTCCAACAGCAGTGGTATTAAGTGTTGTAGCGGCGATTTCTGCCTGTGGAGCATCAGGTGTTGCAGGCGGTTCTTTGCTTTTGATTCCTCTGGCTTGTTCTTTGTTTGGCATCTCTCCAGATATGGCGATGCAGGTAGTAGGTGTTGGATTTATTATTGGCGTTGTGCAAGACTCTTGTGAAACAGGCTTGAATTCTTCTACAGACGTATTGTTTACAGCGGCGGCAGAATTTCATGACTGGAAAAAACAAGGTAAACCAATTAAATGGTAAAAAAATAATATTTTGGTTGTACGAATTTCTCTTTGCTTTAAAAACAGCAAGGGGAATCAGCGAGCTTTAGCTTCAAGCAAAGACCTCCTATGTTATATTGAGTCCTCCAAGACAAAGCATAGGAGGTTTTTATATGAATTGTTTAGCAGATACAAGTTAGGCATGTAAATATCATATTGTATTCGCACCAAAGTATAGAACAAAGATAATATATGGAAAAATGAACGCTGAAATGAAAAAATACTTAGAGAATTATGTGAAAGAAAGGAAATAGAAATGATAGCGGCAGAATGTTGTCCAAATCTTATACATATGCTGAGTAATATAGTATGTCAGAAATAGTGAGATATTCGAAAGGGAAAAGTCCTATAATTATTTTTAATAAACATGCAAATTTAAAATATAAATATGGAAATAGAACGTTTTCGCGTAGAGTATATTGTGTTGATATAGTTGGGAAGAACACAAAAAAGGTGAGTATATCAATAATGAGTTAAAGCAAGATTGGATGATAGATCAAATCCGTTTTAGTAAGTACATTAATCTGTTTATAGGTGAAAAAATAAAAACAACCACTAAAGGCGGCAGTTGGGTAAGTAGAACCCTTGGCGGACTTTCCAAAGCACTTACAAGCATGACTGGTAACAGTCCCTTCTAGAGAGCAAACTTACTAGTTAAGCCGATAGTTCTGATATTATGACTTTAGTATAAAGCAGTCTTTCACAATGGCTCGCCTTGGGGATAAGATGAAAGTTTATCACATACAAAATGGACGTACAAGTATCATATGGCAAAGTACAGAAAGAAAATAATTGATGGTGAATTGGATGAAGATATCCAAAAAGTAATAAGAGATTTGGGTAATGCAAGACAATAGAAATGATAGAAGAGCGTACTGGATCATGTATAGAGATACCAGCAAAAGTGAGTTGAGATATTGGAAAGAAAAGAGCGTCATGATGCTATTTAGCTGACACATAAATTTAAAATATAAATTTGAAAATAGAAATTTCCCAGTGACTACTATATAAGTATAGTTAGTTTAAATACAACAATGATACACAAATACATAAGAGAACAACAAAAGCAGGAGCAAATAGAATAAAAGTATAATACAAAGCAATAGGAACCCCTTTTAAGGGTAGCAGATAATACTACCGCCAAAGCTTGAACGAAGTGAAAGCCAGCATTATTTAGGCGCCCATTATTTTATATGTCCTGATAGGGCTAGTGCAAACCACGTCTTTTAGGTAAGGTTCTAATTTTTAAACAGTATGAAAATAGAATAGAACTTTTAATGAACTTGGAGCGTTTTTTATTGTATATATGCAAAGCAAATCAATGAAGTATTATGAATAAATGATTTATGAAATAAAAATAGAACTATTTTAAAAATTTACAATATCAATAAACATATCGTCATATTTTATAAATATAAAAAAGTATTTTGATAAAATAAAAAACGGAACCCCATAGCTCATAACTACAAAATCCCGCTTTTTTTAATGCACCTTCAGGGGCTCGAACCCTGGACCCACTGATTAAGAGTCAGTTGCTCTACCAACTGAGCTAAAGGTGCAAATATATTATGACTGCAAGAAATATGATACAACAAAAAAACTAGTTTGTCAACAAAAAATTAGAATTTTATATTGTAAGAAATAAATAAAAAATATAAAAGAAAATTATTATTATATAATATATAATATCAGATGAAACTATTGCAATCTATTTAGAATAGGTATAAAATAAGAAACAAATATATTTTTTTATTAAGGAGGAGAAAGTAGATGGCTTTTTTATGGAATAAAAATTTAGAAACAGGCAATATTTTGATTGACCAGCAGCATAAACAGCTTATTGATGCAATTAATAATTTGTTACAAGCGTGTTCTACAGGAAAGGGCAGAGCAGAAATTGCCAAAACAACAAAATTTTTATATGACTATACCCAAAAACATTTTCGGGATGAAGAAAGACTGCAAATGCAGTATCGTTATCCGGATTATCCAAATCACAAAAGATATCATCATGAATTTGAACAGGTTGTAAAAGATTTGGCAATGCAGCTACAAAAAGAGGGACCAACCATTGCATTGGTAGGAAAAATTAATACGGCTATAGGCGGCTGGCTTTTGAATCATATACAAAGAGAAGACATTAAAGTAGCAGCCCACATTAAAGCACAACAAAAAAAATAATTTCCAAAAACCCATTTTATGTTACTATAAAAGGAGCTTGTACGATACTATATAGTATGACAAGCTCCTTTTTTTGAACTTATAAAGCAATAGGAAGTGAAGAGTATGATATGGAATTTGCCTGAAACGGTAAAAAAAGTTTTGAAAAGATTAAACGATGAAGGATTTGAAGCCTATATTGTAGGAGGCTGTGTGAGAGATTGCTTATTGCAAAAAACGCCTCAAGACTGGGATATTACCACATCAGCAGAGCCTATGGAAGTAAAAAAATTGTTTGCAAAAACATATGATACGGGATTGCAGCATGGCACAGTGACAGTAGCTTTAGAAGGAAAGTGCTATGAAGTAACAACCTACCGTATTGAAAGCGAATATGATGACTGTCGTCATCCCAATGCAGTGATTTTTACAAAAAATTTAAAACAAGATTTGCAAAGAAGAGATTTTACTATCAATGCTATGGCATATCATCCTCAAGAAGGTTTGAAAGACCCTTTTTTGGGACAACAAGATTTGGAAAAAAAAATCATCAAAGGAGTGGGCAATCCTAAAGAGCGTTTTGAGGAGGACGCATTAAGAATGCTTAGAGCATTGCGTTTTTCAGCGCAATTGGGATTTTCTGTGGAAAAAGAAACTTATTTGGCATTACAACAGCAAAAAAAGAAGATACAATACATCAGCGTGGAAAGAATACACCAAGAGTTAGAAAAAATACTGCAAGCACCCTATTTGGAAAAAATGGCGTTGCTTTGGGAGTCCGGTCTTTTACAAGAAATTGCTCCTACTTTGTCAGAGCAGTTAAAACAAAAGGGAGAAATAATCATAAAACAACTGCAAAAGGCGGATGCAGACAGAATGATACGCTGGACAATACTGCTGCAATATATGACGGCAAAACAGGGAGAGCTGTTTTTGAAACACATGAAATTTGACAACAATACCATCAAAACAGTTACTACGCTATTACAGCATTTGAAAGATGATATTTTGCCAGATGATTTTATGCTGAGAAAAAAAGCAAACGAAATTTCATTGGAGCAACTAAAAAGGTTACTTCGTCTGCAATATTTGATAGAAGAAAAACAAAGTAAAAAACAAGCTGAGAAACAGCTTTTAGAGATAGAAAAAAGAAAAGATTGCATTACGTTAAAGCAGTTGGCAGTCAACGGAAGTGATTTGATAAAACAAGGAACAGCACAGGGAAAACAAGTAGGAAAAATACTTTGCCATTTGTTAGAAATAGTACATCGGTTTCCTGAAAAAAATCAAAAACAAATATTGTTGTGTTATGCAGAGCAGATGATGAAAAAAAATAGTGAAAATCAAAAACAGATATAGTTATATTTTAAAGACTTGCTTCATAGTATGAAAACAGATGTATTTTGATAAGAAAGTCATTTTGACAGTAACTGGTGCGGGGGGAGAGAAATGGAAGAAAACTATGAAAAAATATTATGGGAAGGATATGGACTGCGCTTTTTTGGCGGAAACAGAATCCGTACAGGATACCTCTGCAAAACAGATAAAGAAATAGTGGAGATACGAAAGGTTAATATAGAAAAAAATCATATTTTATTTGAACATGAATTAAAACAACATTTGATAAAAAAAGGATTTTGCCACATCAGCACCTTTTTGATAACAAAAGAAAATTTACCTTACTATGTTTTAGACAAGGATTGCTATGTAGCAGAAAGACCCCTTGAAACACAGCCTTTGGATGAAGAAGAGAAGCAAACGTTTATCATAGGAGCAAAAACACTCTCAAAATTGCATAAATCTGCAAAGGGATTGCAAAGCAAACAAGGATATTTTTCAGGAGAAAAAAGACTGGAAAAATATGAAAAAAGACGTATTGAACTGTTAAAAATTAAAAAAAGAATTGAAAAACAAAGCAGCTACACTCCTTTAGATTTGTTGATAAAACAAAATTTTGAGTATTATATAGAGAAAATAGAGCAGGCAAAAGAATTATTTCATCAAGCGCAATATTGTGATATTATGCAAAAAGCAACTATAGAAAAAACAGTTTGTCACAATGCTTTTAAAGGTGAAAATATACAACAAGATACAAATGGCGTGATATTTGTTACAGGATTTGGAAAATGCTCCTATGACAGCACCGTAGTGGATTTGGCATTGTATTTGAGAAGGCTTTTAAAAAAACAACAATGTGATATTCAAACAGCAGAAAAAATGCTTTGTGTATATGAACAAGAAATGCCTTTGTCAAAACAGGATAAAATATTGCTTTTGGCATTGCTGAGTTATCCGGAAAAATTTCTTTCTCTTTGTAATGAATATTATAATAAAAGACGTGTATGTATTTCACCTGCTATGATAGAAAGAATGCAGCTTTGCATTGCTTCTATTGAAGAAAATGAAAAATTACTCTCTTGGTTAAAAACCATTTAAAAAATGGAGATAGAAAAAGGAATATAAAAGGTCTTTTGGAATACTTTTTGGTATTGCGAAGGGCTTTTTTTAAAATACATTGTTGCAAAAATACTAATGTTTTACATTATAAAGAAATGAAAAGTGTTTTTGGAGAATAATCATATATGTAGAGGAGGATATTATTGCATAACTGTATAACCATATAAATAAAAAAGACATATTACAATATCAAATTGGAACTTTTGGCGTGGTATAGAAAGATGTTTTTTCTGTAAGACTGTGATTTTTTGTGGAAAAATAAATGTTTTTAAATAGACGTTAATAAAGGTACTTCTTTTTTGATGTATCGACAAAATATTGTATAAAAAATATAATTTGACATAAACATAAAGAGTTATAAAAAATACATATTTTAAAAAGTTTATATGTTTTAAAACGAAAATAGAAAAAGATTTGAATGCAAATGTATAATAATTGTATAAATATAGACATTATAAAAGGTGATAAAATTTTATAATAGCCAGTTTTCTGTATAAAGAAATAGAACCTAAGCTATAAAAAAGAAATAAGTAAAGAAAAATAGTAAAATGAAAATAAGAAAGGAGCAGTTACAAAAAATATCCTATATATGTAATATATATGTAATAAAAAACTTTGTGCCAGAAATAATAAAAAAATTCTTATAGCATATAATGTATGTTTTTTTAATATAACAAAAAAATAGAGAGTATTGATTTTAGATTTTTTTCAAAGAGAAAAATGATATAAATAAAATGTTGGTATGTAGTTCTGTAATACTAAGGCGTCAAAATAAATGAGGTGAAAAATATAAAAAAGTTTTTTATGCTAAAGAAAGTAGTTTTATCATCAATGGCATAGTTTAAGTAGTTTGGTATCAGCCTTTGCAAATGCATTTTTACAAGATAATCAATTTAATATATCAAATAATAATACTATTTTAACAGAGGAATCAGAAAGAGGTGATTGAACTATGTTTAGAATATGATAATAAAAACATATTTAGCTATTAACGATTAGCGTCATATATCACTCATTCTGGATTGACAGTTACAAATAAGGAAAGTAATCCCGGAGATATTTATGTGAGAGTAATAGATGAGGTGAATAATTATATCAAATATATCTGTTATATTAAGTGACAGTATGAAGCTGAAAAAAATTTAGTTTGATGCAGAAGAATTTTATATATAGGTAAAATAAATGAAAATATCTAAAAATTATTATTGTTATTGTCAAAGATTAAGGTTTGATTAGAAAGTTAAGTCGATAAAAAGACGAACATCATTTTTTCAGTATATTGGGGCTGTAATATGTATATGTATGTTGAGTGTGGCAACTGTTTTTGCAAATGAAACAACAAATCATTTTCAAGAAAAACAGATACAATATAATGAAGGGATTATGTCATATAAAGAAATAAAAGACGATTTTACAGGTTTTTGGATAGATATTTGGCGGATTGATTTTTGATAGAGCTGTTGTAGTCGCCAATGGAACAACAATGAAATCAGCCGTTGTGATTGCATTAGTAGAAGAGATAAACTTTAGAGTAGATAATTCTAAAAGGATAAGCAAAAGCAGTAGATGTATCCGACTCTTATAAAATTGCAATAGAATATAAACTATGGACTATTCAACACAAGAATAAAGAAATATTTTTTATTGTTTGCCGGTAATGTTGTGATTTGGATAGAACTCAAAAAATTGGTAAAAAATAGGATAGGGTATTTTTTATTTAGTTCAACCTATCTGAATAAGATATAATAAAAGAAAAGCAAAACATTTAAAAAACAACTTCTTTTTTATGGTTTATGCAGTATTTTTTTCATTTACCTGTTTTTGGCACTATGACTATTGTTTTCATAAAACGTTGATACGGCTAGAGATATTACCTGTAAACAACATTTGCTCTTTGTCATTTGTATTACAAAAAAAGAAATCACCATTTTTTGGCTTATCAAAGGCAATATCTGTATTGTTTGGCTTTTTAGAGCTATTGGTTTGTTTTATTGGGGTGGTTTGAGAATACATTTTTATCATATAAGCTTTGTTTGAAAGAACATGATTTCATAGTTATTGCTTTTATGGCAGTGGTGTTGCTGATAGAGATGCTTGGGAAAAATATGAGAAAAAGTCTGTTTCAAAACAGTAAATAAAATATATCCTCTTTTGAAAGAGATATTTACACTTTAGAGTCAAAAAAGGCTAAAAGAGATCGATTTTTCTTTTAGCCTTTTATTATTTTCCCATTTGCTATTTGTGCAAAAGAAATGAATTTAAGAATTTTATGTTTTTTCATAGCAATCATTGGGAGCACCTTCTTTTTTAAGAAGACATGCTCCCACAAAAAGATATTGCTATAGTTTGTATCATAATTGTATTAATATCAAGAAATAGCATAATGAAATAAAAACGCTCTCTTGTCTTTGAAAAAAATAAAAGAAAGATATTTTGATACAAAAAGTCTTTTAAATTTCTTCTAAATATTTTTTATTCAAAGCAATGCATTTTTCAATAGAATACTTAGAAGGACCGCCCAAAACATTTCTTGCCTCTACACAGTTTTCCACAGTAATGGCGTCATATACCGTTTTATTAAATACAGGAGAAATGGCTTGATATTCTTCCAATGATAAATCGTCTAAATTTGTATTATGGTTGATACAATATAATACCAACTGTCCTATGATGGCATGGGCATCTCTAAAAGGAACGCCGTTTTTGACAAGCCAGTCGGCGGCGTCGGTAGCGTTTGTAAACCCTCCCTTTGCAGCCTGATACATGGCTTGTTTTTTGACCGTTATAGTTTTTATCATAGCAGTAAATACAGGCAGGCACATTTTTACTGTATCAATAGCGGAAAAAATAGCTTCTTTATCTTCCTGCATATCTTTGTTATAAGCTAGAGGAAGTCCTTTCATGGTAGTTAACAGTCCTATCAGGTTACCATAGACACGCCCTGTTTTTCCCCGAATCAGCTCCGCCATATCAGGATTTTTTTTCTGCGGCATAATACTGGAACCTGTAGAATAAGCGTCGTCCAGCTCAATAAAACCAAACTCGTGACTGCTCCAAAGTATGATTTCTTCGCAAAAACGGCTTAAATGCATCATCAAAATAGAAAGCCCAGAGGTTAACTCAATGCAGAAATCTCTGTCGCTGACGCCGTCCATGCTGTTTAATGTGATAGCAGAAAAGCCTAGTTTTTCTGCCACATATTCCCTGTCAAGGGGGTATGTGGTAGAGGCTAATGCGCCGCAGCCAAGAGGCATACTGTCTGTACGTTTATAAGTATCTTTCAGGCGGTCATAATCTCTTTTTAACATTTCTACATAAGCAAGCATATGATGAGCAAATGTAACAGGCTGTGCCCTTTGCAAATGGG
>DVLQ01000027.1 GCA_018715395.1 Candidatus Coprocola pullicola
CCATTACATTCATCATTTATTATGGGAAGAATGGCTGTTGCGGCAAAAGAAGGGGGAGCAGCCGGAATTCGTGCAAATACAAAAGAAGATATTGCAGAAATTAAAAAACAAGTACAACTTCCTATCATTGGCATTGTAAAAAGAGATTATCCAGATAGCAAAGTATACATTACGCCAACGATGAAAGAAATTGATGAATTGATGGAAGTAAAGCCTGAAATCATAGCGTTAGACGCCACAAGCGATTTACGTCCGGCAAATGTAACATTGGACATGTTTTTGAAACAGATTAAATCAAAATATCCAGACCAGTTGCTTATGGCAGATTGTTCTACTGTTGAAGAAGCAATTTATGCAGACCAATTAGGATTTGATTTTATTGGAACAACACTTGTAGGATATACCCAACAAAGTCAAGCCTTAAAAATTGAGCAAAATGATTTTGAAATGCTCAAACAAATTCTTGCTCTTGTAAAACATCCTGTCATTGCAGAGGGCAATATCAATACGCCTCAAAAAGCAAAAAGGGTGATGGAACTTGGCGTTTATAGCGTTGTTGTAGGTTCTGTGATTACACGACCTCAAGTGATTACAAAAATGTTTACAGACGCTTTAAACAATTAATTTTAAAAATTTTTTTGATAAGAGTAACAAATTTTAGAAAAAGATTTTACATAAAAGGAGGAGTTTGATTATGTCAAATTTAGAAAAGTATAAAGGGATTATTCCGGCATTTTATGCCTGCTATGACAAAAATGGAGAAATCAGCCCAGAAGGGGTAAGAACATTGACCCAATACCATATCAAAAAAGGTGTGAAAGGAGTATATGTCAATGGTTCTTCAGGGGAATGTATCTACCAAAGTGTTGAAGACAGAAAAGTAACATTGGAAAATGTTATGGCTGAAGCAAAAGGAAAATTGACAGTCATTGCGCATGTGGCTTGTAACAATACAAAAGATAGTGTGGAGCTTGCAAAACATGCTCAAAGCCTTGGAGTAGACGCCATTGCCGCCATTCCTCCCATTTATTTTAAACTGCCTGAACATGCTATTGCCCAATATTGGAACACCATGAGTGAAGCAGCGCCCAATACAGATTTTGTAATCTATAACATACCTCAGCTGGCAGGGGTTGCACTGACCATGAATCTTTTTAATGAAATGAGAAAAAATACAAGAGTGATTGGCGTAAAAAATTCATCTATGCCAATACAAGATATACAAATGTTTAAAGCGGCGGCAGGAAAGGATTTTATCGTATTTAACGGTCCGGATGAACAATTTGTAGGAGGTCGTGTAATAGGAGCAGAAGGCGGTATTGGCGGCACATATGGCGTTATGCCTGAATTATTTTTAAAAATGAATGAACTGATTGAAAAAGGACAAGTGCAAAAAGCTTGCCAAGTACAATATGCCGCAAATGAAATCATTTACAAAATGTGCTCTTGCAAAGGAAATATGTATGGTGTAATCAAAGCTATATTAAAAATCAATGAGGGCTTTGATATTGGCGGTGTAAGACAACCTTTGCCCGCTTTGACCCAAGAGGATATGGCTATTGTAAAAGAAGCGGCCGCTATGGTGAAAGAAGCTGTTGCAAGATTTTGCTGATAAAAGGATATAACACAATTGGAGGGATAAATTGTGAGGGGTTTTACATACATTGATTTGATGATATTAATTGTTTATTTGGCAGCAGTGCTTTTTGCCGGTCTGCACTTTTCTAAAAAAGAAATGGAGGGAAAAGAATTTTTTAAAGGAGATGGAACCATTCCTTGGTGGGTAACATCTGTATCTATTTTTGCAACATTATTGAGTCCTATTTCATTTTTATCATTAGCGGGAAATTCCTATGGAGGAAGCTGGTTATTATGGTTTGCTCAGCTGGGTATGCTAGTAGCTATACCCATTACCATTCGTTTTTTTCTTCCTATTTACAGTAAATTAGATATTGATACAGCTTATCATTATCTGGAGTTGAGATTTCATAGCAAAGGTTTAAGAATATTAGGGGCTGTGATGTTTATTGTATATCAGGTGGGACGTATGTCTATTATCATGTATCTTCCATCTATGGTATTGGCTAATCTTACAGGAGTTAATGTCAATATTCTCATTATTGTTATGGGTGTCATTGCAATCATATATTCCTATACGGGCGGGTTAAAATCTGTTCTTTGGACAGATTTTATACAAGGCACTGTACTTTTGGTTGGGGTAACATTTGCTTTAATATTTTTGATATTACATATAGACGGCGGTATGTCCTCGATTATGCAAGCGTTTGGAAATGGAAAATTCCTTGCGGAAAATGAGCCTATATTCGATGCAAATCTTTTAAAGAACAGTGTATTTCTTCTCATATTTGGCGCAGGCTTGAATACTTGTTCTTCTTATATTTCCAGTCAGGATATTGTTCAAAGGTTTACAACTACAACAGATACAAAGCAATTAAACAAAATGATGCTTACAAATGGAGCTTTATCTATATTTATAGCAACTGTATTTTATTTGATTGGAACAGGATTGTTTGTATTTTATACACAAAATCCTGATTTGGCAGAAACAGCGCAGCAAGACCAAATTTTTGCTTCTTTTATTGCGTATGAACTTCCAGTGGGTATTACAGGAATTCTTTTGGCCGCGATTTATGCGGCGGCACAGTCTACACTTTCTACAGGATTAAATTCTGTAGCTACCAGTTGGACATTAGATATACAAGAAAGACTCTCTAAAAAAGAGATGAGCTTTAAATTGCAAACAAGAATTGCACAGCTTGTTTCTTTGGGAGTAGGAATTGTTTCCATACTAATATCAATGGTTCTTGCTAATGGTGAAATTAAATCGGCTTATGAATGGTTTAATGGCTTTATGGGACTTGTTTTGGGAGTGCTTGGCGGCACGTTTGTACTTGGTGCATTTACAAAGGTAGCTACTACATTTGGAACTTATATAGCGTTTATTGTAGCATCTATTGTGATTATATGGGTAAAATATACACAGACTCAAGTTTCTATATGGTCTTATTCCTTGATTACCATTGCTATTTCTGTAGTGGTTGGTGTAGTAGTGAGTGCAATAGAAAGAAAAATAACAAAAGATACCTCTATGCCCGACCCTGTGACCACAATATATGGTATTAAAAATGCCACATTGAAAAGCAAGGAGGAAACAGCATGATTTTTGGAAACCTGCAAAATATTTCTGAATATACATTTTTGGAAGAACAAATTCAAAAATGCTTTAGATATGTAAAAGAAAATGATATTTTCTCCTATGAAAAAGGCTCTTATAAAATAGAAGGAGAAAAACTTTTTGTCAATGTAGTAGAATATACAACAACAGAAAAAGAAAATCGTTTTTGGGAAGCGCATAGACAATATTTGGACATTCATATTATGCTTTTTGGACAAGAACGGATTGATTTAAATTTTATAGGAAATATGATTGAAAAAGGCTTTGAAGCAGAAAACGATTTTGTTGCTTTGCAAGGAGAGGCTAATAGCCATGTTATATTAACAAAAGATGATTTTTTAATATGTTATCCCAATGATGGGCATATGACTGCTATCAAAGTAAAAGAACCTATTACAATTAAAAAAGCCATCTTTAAAGTACTGATTGAATGATATATAATAAAAAAACAGCAGTCAGTATTGTCTGACTGCTGATATTAAAATAAACCCATAAACAAACCATGGGGAGGAAAAGAAATGAAAAATTATATAAGCATTGATATTGGCGGTACGGCAATAAAATATGGTGTTATTGACCAAACAGGAGCGATTGTCACAAAAAATCAAATGAAAACAGAAGCATTTCAAGGCGGAAAGAGTATATTAAATAAAGTGTTTGATATCATAGAGCAATACAAAGATACATATGCACCAGTAGGCATATGCATATCAACTGCCGGAATGGTTGATATTAAAAAAGGTCGTATTATCCATGCTTCTCATACCATACCGGAGTATACGGGAATGGAAATAAAAAAATGTGTAGAAGAAACGTTTTCTATTGCTTGTGAAGTAGAAAATGATGTAAATTGCGCAGGTCTTGCCGAATATGTATCCGGTTCTGCAAAAGGAAGTGCTGTAGCATTGTGTTTGACAGTGGGAACAGATATAGGAGGCTGTGCCATTATTGACGGCAAGGTGTTTCACGGAGCGTCAAACAGCGCTTGTGAAGTGGGTTATATGCAGTTATTGAATGGAAATTTTGGCATATTGGGAGCAAGCAGTACGCTTATAAAAAATGTGGCAAAACAAAAAAGTGATGATGTTGAAAATTGGGATGGCATTAAAATTTTTTCACAAGCAAAAAAAGGAGATGCAATTTGTATAAAAGCTATTGAAGATATGGTGGATATATTAGGCAGAGGTATAGCAAATATATGTTATGTTTTAAATCCGGATGTAGTTGTGCTGGGCGGTGGTATTATGGCACAGAAACAATATTTGAAAGAAAAAATAGACGCTGCTTTGGATCAATATTTAATTACTGCCATTAGAAAACATACCAAAATTGTGTTTGCCGCACATGGAAATGACGCCGGTATGATAGGAGCTTACTATCATTTTTGTCAAATACATGCTATTAATGGGTAAATGCTATGGAAACGTACATCAAACCGATTATACCCATCATTGAATCAAATTATAGCAATTTTACACAGGCGGAAAGAACCATTGCTGATTTTTTTATTAACAATGGAGAAAAAATGAATTTTTCAGCAAAAGTAATTTCCCAAAAACTTTTTGTTTCAGAGGCGTCTCTTTCAAGATTTGCAAAAAAATGTGGTTTTAAAGGATATAGAGAATTTATATATCAATATGAAGAAAGCTTTGTAGAAAAAAATGAGTTTGCTTTAGATAATATTCGTCAAGTACTTGACGCCTATCAAGAGCTTTTAAACAAAGCCTATAAATTGATAGATGAAACACAGATTGGCAGAATTAGCGGATATCTTTCCAGATTGTATCGTGTTTTTGTATGCGGTATGGGCAATTCTGGTTTAGCCGCAAGAGAAATGGGTATTCGTTTTATGCGTGTTGGTGTAGATATCAATTCTGTGACAGACAGTGACTTGATTAAAATGTTGACAGTACTTCAAAATGAAAACTGCCTTGCCATAGGTATCAGCATTAGTGGAGAAAAAGAAGAAATATTGTTTTTTTTAAAAGAAGCACACAAAAAAGGTGCAAAAACTGTTTTGATTACAGCTACCAATAAAGAAAGCTTTAAGGAGTTTTGTGACGAAATTGTACTTGTACCCACTCGATTAGGGCTACACTTTGGAAATGTAATATCGCCGCAATTTCCTATATCCATTATGCTTGATATATTGTATTCTTGCTATATTGAACAAGATAAATATAAAAAAGAAACTATACATGATGATACATTAAAAGCATTAAAAGGAAATAAGGAAGATAACTTATACTAAGGAAGGAAGGATTTTAGTATGAAAATTTATAAAGCAAAAGATTATAATGATATGAGCAGAAAAGCAGCCAATATAGTGTCTGCGCAAATTATTATGAAACCCAACTGTGTACTTGGTTTAGCAACAGGTTCTTCTCCTATTGGAACATATGAACAGCTTGTACAATGGTATGAAAAGGGGGATTTGGACTTTTCGGAAGTAACAAGCGTTAATCTTGATGAATACAAGGGGCTTACAGAAGAAAATGACCAAAGCTATCGCTATTTTATGGAAAAATATTTATTTAGCAAAGTCAATATCAATAAAGACCAAACATTTCTTCCTAACGGTATGGCGGAGGATGAACAAAAAGAGTGTGAAAAATATGATGCTTTGATTCATTCTTTAGGAGGTATTGACCTTCAGTTATTAGGTATTGGACATAATGGACACATTGGATTTAATGAGCCTGACCAAGCATTTGAAAAACAAACCCATTGTGTTGCTTTACAAGAAAGTACAATACAAGCAAATAAAAGATTTTTTTCCTCTATTGATGAAGTGCCTAAATATGCATATACCATGGGAATCAAAACAATTATGCAGTCAAAAAAAATTTTGGTTATTGTAAGCGGAGAAGAAAAAGCAGAAATTGTAAAAAAAGCATTTTTTGGCCCTGTGACGCCATCTGTGCCGGCGTCTATATTACAAATGCACAACGATGTTATATTAGTAGGAGATGAAGCTGCTTTGTCAAAAATTGATATCTAACAGATTAATTGCTTAGCTTTTATTTTATCAAAACTACTTCTGTTAATTGAAAATAAAAATACAGACAAAACTTTTAAAAATACAATCAAGAGTAATAAAAGCTAATACCTAAAAAATTTTTTTAAAATGGAAAATAGTATTTTGAGAGTATGTAACGCCTGTAAACAGAAGTAGGTGCTTGTTATATCAACAAAACCACGCGTTTAATGCGTGGTTTTAAAAACTCTTCTTTGAGGTAGAAATGATATGGATACTACCAATATACATAGTTTATAACATACAAAATGGAATTTTAAATATGATTAGTATTTGCTCCGAAATATATCACAAAATGTTTTAGGAAAGCAATAGATATTGTATGAGTGCAAAGGAATACCAGAGGCAAAAGTATGTCCAGATCATGTACATATACAGGTAAAGATATTGCCTAAAAGTATATTAAGCTTTATGAGTAGAAGTAGTATGATAGCAACAATTTGGAATATAAAAAAGAGAGTTTTGGTGTAAGGACTTTGATATAGCAACGAAAAATATGATACTATATGGCGAATCAATTAAGAGAAAATCAACTAGGACAACGGCTGATACTGTAGTCTGAACTGTTTTCAGTGTAGCAGGTGATATAGGCACAGTCGGCAGGCTAGGGTATGCGTTTAGGCATGACACAGAAAGAGAGGACTATGTCTGCATAGAAAAAAGCAGAGGTTAGAAGGGTGAAGATTTTTTCACACCAAAAAGAAAAGCT
>DVLQ01000222.1 GCA_018715395.1 Candidatus Coprocola pullicola
AAGAAGACTTTATGTTATTTTTTGAAAAAAATATTATAGAAGAAAAATAAAATTTTTAGGTATGATTTTTTTATTTTTGGAAAATATAAAAGATAAAGAAGTGAAAAATAGCATAAAATCAAAGAAAATGAGGAAAGATAGAAAAATTTTAAAAAAAATGAAAAAAAAGCTTGCAAAAAGAAAAAAGCTGTGATATGATATAGAACGTTCCTGTCAGAAAGGAAACGGGAAATGCCTTGAAAAAAGAGGAGAGAACTGTTTTTGGACTGAGTGTGAAGTGGAAATAAAAAAATCATACCTAAAAATTTTATTTTTCTTCTATAATATTTTTTTCAAAAAATAACATAAAGTCTTCTTTTACTTTTTTTAAAGGCATATTGTTTTCATAAACCACATCATATACATATTCTTTTACATTATCATCTGCTTCATTGCCATATATTTTTGTTTCTTCCTCTTTCTTTACAATCAATAATGTTCTACAAAACACCTCTTTTTCCTTTGCATATTCCAAAAATTTTTTTATCTCTTCTATTTCTCTAATATGTACAAAAAGAATTTTTTTATTATCTTTTAAAAATTTCTCCATTTGCTGTTTTAAATATAAAAATGGTAAATCATTATATTCTATAAACAATTTTTTTAAATCTGCCAAAAACTTCCTGTCTTTGTCTTCCTTTGTTCCTTTCCATCCTCCTATTTTTGCAATTTCTTTTATTGGCGTAATAGAAGATATATTTTCTACAGCATATTTTTCTCCTATCACTTGGCACAATGTATCTTTTCCTACTCCTCCTTTGCCATTAATAATCACAATATATTTTTTCATTTTTTTCACCTTCTTATTTGTTTTTATTGTTTATTATAAATGATTTTCAAAAAAAATACACCTGTATCTTTATACAGATGTATTTTTGCATATTATTTTCTTTCATAACCAGTCAGCATAACCATAAAAAGACAAAATACCATTGCCCATGCCCAAAAACGATGTTCTTTCATATTTTTTTCACAGCCTTTCTATTTTAAACAAGGACGCATACTAGCCGCGCTAATTGCCATAGTAGACATATTATGACAAAAAGCCGATGTTGCCGGGGTAATGATTCCAGTCAATCCTAATAAAAGCAGTGATGTGTTAAAGCCTAATATAAATTTGTAATTCCAGCTAATTCTATGCATCAATAATTTACTTAATCTTCGTAATACAACCAACTCGTCCAGATTACCCGAAAGCAATGTTACATCCGCCACCTCTCTTGCAATGTCAGAAGCATCCTTCATTGCTACAGAAACATCTGCTACAGATAATGCCGGGGAATCATTTACACCATCGCCCACCATAATCACTTTTTTACCTTCTTTTTTCAGTTCTTCAATAATGCTTGCTTTTTCTTCCGGAAGTACTTGTGAACGATATTCTGTAATACCAAGGCTTTTGCTGACTGCCGCCGCCGCATTTTCGCTGTCTCCTGTCAACATAATAATATGCTCAATACCTTCTTTTTTCAAATCTTCAATCATTTTTTTCCCTTCCGGTCTGGCAGGGTCATGAATTCCTATAAAACCTGCAAGCTTTCCACCAATAGCAAGATAAATGATAGAGCAGCCATTTCTGTTTTCTTCCACAATTCTTTTTTCTTCTTCTGAAAATGGTATTTTTTCATCTTCAAATATAAAATGTTCGCTGCCTATCAATGCTTTTTCGCCATGTATCATAGAGGCAATACCATGGGCAACAACATATTCCACTTCTGTATGTTCTTCTTCATGATTCAATCCTTCTGCCTGTGCCTGTTTTACAATGGCTTTTGCTACGCTATGAGGAAAATGTTCTTCTAGGCATGCAGCCACTCTTAATACGCCTCTTCTTGTAAAGCCATTACAACCGATTACTTTTTCCACACGAGGGCAAGCTTCTGTCAATGTACCCGTTTTATCAAATACAATGGTATCAGCCTGCGCAAATGCTTCCAGATATTTTCCGCCTTTTACCATAATTTGATGGCAAGAAGCTTCTCTCATAGCAGAAATAACAGAAATAGGAGTGGATAATTTAATGGCGCAAGAATAATCTACCATTAAAACAGAAAGCGCCTTTGTAATATTTCTTGTAACCAAATAAGCTCCTATGGCTGTTATAAAACTAAATGGTACAATGCTGTCTGCCAATTTTTCTGCCTTTCCTTGCACTTCTGCTTTCAAAGCCTCGGATTGGTCAATCATTTTTACAATTTTATTGATTCTTGTTTCATTGTTTACTGCTTTTACATTGATTACAGCAAAGCCTTCTTCTATTACTGTTCCGGCATATACAAAAGAGCCTTCTGCCTTTCTTACTGCCAGAGGTTCTCCTGTCATAGAAGCTTCGTTTATCATAGCTTCTCCTTGTACAATCACACCATCTACAGGAATCATACTGCCAGTTCTGATTTTAATATTATCTCCTTGTTTAATACTTGCCAAAGGAACTAATATATCGCTTTCTTCTCTTACAAGCCAAACTTTATCAATATTAATGGCAAGACTGCTTGTTAAAGCATCTTTTGTTCTTTTTTTGGTATAATCTTCAAGTAAATCAGAAATAGATAATAAAAACATAACAGAACTTGCCGTATCAAAAGAACGTTGGCATAAAGATGCGCCAATAGCAACTCCGTCTAATACAGATACATTTAATTTAAACTGAAGTAAATTCAAAATACCTGCTTTTAAATATTTTGCAGCTTTCAAAAGTGTAATAGCAGTACGAATCGGTGCCGGAAGAAACCATTTTGAAAATGTATGACACAATACAATCGACGTCAACGCTTTTTGAAACTGTAAGTCGGTTTTTCTGCTCAAATCTTCATCACTTGGTTCTACCGGCTTCATATCATCTTTTGTAATAGCTTTTAATCTGTTTAATACCAATTCTCTTTTGCCATTGGCATAAGTAATCAAAAGACCGCCATTTTGATGAGAAGAAATCACATCCAAAATATAATCTTCTTTTTTTAATAATTCTGCAATGCCATATCCTTCTTTTTCATCAAAAGCAAATTGACCGCATCTGACACGAAGTCGTCCAACGCCATCATATCTAATACAATATTGCATAAGTGTAAGCCTCCCTTATGCTTGTTCTTGAGTCTGTTCTTCCTTTACAATTCCCGCCGCTTGTTTTGCATCATAGCATAAATCCTGTGCATCTTCTCTCATATTTTGAAAAGATTCTGCCGCATCAGACTGTAATTTCATGGCTTTTGCAATTGTTTTTACACAAGCGCTTCTTGTAGCGTCACTTTTTAAAATTTTTTTGCCAACTATCAGTGCAACAGCGCCACCTACAAACCATCTTACCTTTTCACTTTTTAAGCAATCAATACAATTTCTCACTTTAAAACACTCCTTTTATTTGATTTTTCAATAAAAAATTGAATATGAAAGCAAATCAGTATTTTTAATATAAAAGGCTTTCTTACATTTCCTTTTATCATCAAGAAAATCTGTGAAAGCCTCTAAAATATTTGCTTCATTCGATTCAAATTAGACTAGTCTAACTTGTTTTTAGTCTACTACATTCTACAAAGTCTGTCAATATATTTCTTTTTGCTTTTTTCACAAAAAAAATAATTCTGCCTCTTTGTCTACATATCTCAAATTTTTTTCCAATTTTTCTGAGAGAGCATAATACTGAGGCTGATCTACACTGCGTCCCTTTCTTGTGCACCCCTTTACACAAGCAAAACAAGCAATACATTTTTCAACGTCTGTGAATATAGTCTCTTTATCAATGGCACCCACTGGACATTTTCTAACACAACTGCCACACTGACAGCATCTTTGATTAGTCTGAGGCGCAAAAGGCATTTTTTTTGGCATACAAGTATAAGGATAACTTCCCTTTACATTTAATTCTCTCTCTTTCCACTTATCTTCCTTCAAACAATTTTTGATATATTGGGCTAATTGTTTTATTTTTATTTCATCTTCTTCATTCGGTCTGTCTGCTCCTACAAATTCCGAAAATGTATGTTCTCCTATAAATGCGCCTGCCGCAATGGGGTGAAATCCTCTTTGCTCACAAACATTTTTTAATTCCAGTAAAGCATCGTCATAATCTCTGTTTCCATATGTTACAATACAAATTGCCGGCGTATTTTCTCCTTTTACATTTTCAAATAATCCAATATCAGGCAGTCTTCCTGCATATACCGGTGCAGAAAATATAACAATATCTTCCTTAGAAAAACAAATTTCTTTTTCTCTCATTTCTTTTTTTGTAAAATTTAAGCTTTCAAATGACTCTTCCAACGCCTCTGCTACAGCACAGGCATATTTTTTGGAGTTTCCTGTAGGGCTAAAATAAACCGCAACGATCCTTTTCACATCATACACTTCTTTCTTTTATTTTTAATGTTTTTAAATAATTTTTTTCCTCAACAGTGCTTTTTTTCGATTCACAAGCCTTTTGTATAGCTTTATGAAGCGTCCAAGTATCTAATTTATTTTTTACTAAATATTTTTTCACTTTTTCCGGATATTTTGTAAATGCTGTAGCTATCAGCCATGCCTGTGCCATTTTTACATAATAAAAATCACTTTTTATATTGTCACAGCGTTTTAAAACTTTTTCTACAGTATCCTCATCTATATAGTGGCATAACATACAAACCAATCCTACTCGTATTATCCAAGGATTTTTAGAATGCAAATATAATGAAATATGCTGCCAAAATGCCTCTTTATTTTTTTTTATTTGTTTTTTTATGCCGCTACAAAAAGTATCGCAAACAGCCCAGTTATCTATTTTTTTGACAAAGTCGTCCGCTCTCGTTTCAAAAATATTATATTCTTCAGAACTTTCTCCTATTACAAGAGCTAACAACAGCAATTGTTCATGATAAAATGCAACTACTGTTTTAACAAATGCTTCATCATTTCCTTTTACAATTTCTTTTGCCATTTTTCTTAACAAGGGTAATCGAACGCCTAATATTTTATATTTTTGTTCTTTTATAATTCTTTTTTGGAATAATTGATATTTTTCTTCTGCCATTTCTTCTAATTTTTTTTGCAATTGTTTTTGTTCCTTGCTTGTCCAATTTTGTTTTGCCCACTCCATAAAAATCCCCTTTATTATTGGTCATTTGTTAAATGTAATCTGTCTAATATATAAAATATCAGACTTAATACCATACCTACAATACAAGCTAATATCATTCCCCCCAATTCTACTTTACCTATACTCACTTTTATGCCAGAAAGCCCTGTTACAAATATGACAGAAGTCAATGCAAGGTTTCTGGACTTTCCAAAATCCACATGAGAATCTACTAATATCCGAATACCCGACGCTCCTATCATACCATATAGCAAAAAAGAAATGCCTCCTATTACAGAGCCGGGTATTGTACCAATTAGTGCAGATAGCTTTCCAATAAAAGAACATAATATAGAAAGCACAGCAGCTCCTGCTATGACTCGTACGCTATATACCCTTGTCACTGCCATAACACCAATATTTTCTCCATAAGTTGTCGTAGGCACAGAACCAATCAAACCTGATATTACAGTGGAAAAATTATCTGCAAACAATGAACGGTGTAATCCGGGGTCTTTTAACAAATCTCTTCCTACAATTTTTCCTGTTACAATCTGATGTCCAATATGTTCTGATGTAATCACCAACAATACCGGAAGCATAATAAAAATAGCATTGGCATCAAATTTAGGAGTTGCAAAATGAGGTAATGCAAAAAAAGAAGCCTCTCTCACAGCTTGAAAATCTACCGTGTTTGTTGCAATGGCTGCCAGATACCCGCACAATATGGCAATCAAAATAGGAATCACCGACAAAAATTTTCGAAATAATACAGAACCAAATACCGCTACAGAAACTGTTACCAAAAAAACAATTACATTTTCATATAAAATTTTTTCTCCCTCCATTGGCAACAATCCTGCGTTGCTTGCCGCTGTACCTGCCAATTCCAAACCAATTAACGCCACAACTGGTCCCATAGCCGCCGGAGGAAGTACAATATCAATCCAATCAGAACCAAATTTATATATGATTGCCGCTAAAATACAACCGCAAAATCCAACTGCCACAAAAGCTCCTAATGCATATTCATATCCAAACTGCTCTATTACAATAGCTCCCGGAGCTAAAAATGCAAAGCTGGAGCCTAAATAGGCCGGAGATTTTCCCTTTGTAATTGCCATAAAAAGCAATGTTCCAACGCCATTCATAAATAACACAATGGCTGAGTCAATGCCAAAAAGAAAAGGTACTAATACCGAAGCTCCAAACATAGCAAACATATGTTGTATACTTAAAGGAATTAGCAACGATACAGGAACCTTTTCTTCTACTTGAATGATATTTCTATTTTGCAATTTTCAAAGCCTCCTCTTAATTTATCATCATAGAAAAAAGTATAAATACCTATTTTTGGCTAAATTATACCATTTTCAATACGGCTGTGCAATGGTGTGTCTTTTTATATTTATTTATTTTCTTTATATTTTCTTAACTTCATATCAATAATATACAAAAAAAATTATTTTTTCCATATCAACTTATTTTATATTATTTAAATTATATAAAATTATAGATAAAATTTACACTTTCTTTATATTATTTTTCTTTTTTCACAAAAAGAAAATTCTCTAATTTCATATTTTTAAAAATAATAGTGTATATTTTACTACATATGGTATATTCGGAATATTTTAAATACTATATATGCCTTATCAACACTATCTATATTTTTATGCAATATTCTACTTGAAAAGAAATTTACTTCATACTATACTCAATCATAGCAGTGGTATGCTTTCTTTCAGTAGAAATTATATCTTATACTTTTTTATACATATCTGCACTGAAAAATTTCGAAAAGCAGCCACTTAAATAAGAAAGGAGAGTAATTATTATGTCTACTTTTTTAATCGGTCTTGCTATCTTATTTGTAGGAGGCTTTTTCTATGGCAAGTACTGTGACAAAGTATTCGGACCTGACGACAGAGAAACGCCTGCCATTACAATGAACGACGGAGTTGACTTTGTTCCTATGAACAAATGGAAAAACTCACTGATTGAGCTTTTAAACATTGCAGGAACAGGTCCTATTTTGGGTCCTATTCAAGGTATTTTATTTGGACCTATCGCCTTTATTTTAATTCCAATCGGTTGTGTGCTTTCCGGAGCGCTTCACGACTATATGTGCGGTATGGTTTGCCTTCGTGAAGAAGGAAAACAAATGCCTGCACTGATTCAAAAGTATTTAGGAGGCAAAATATTTAATGTATACAATATTTTTGTTTGCTTTTTAATGCTTCTTGTAGGTGCTGTGTTTGTGTATACCCCTGGTGATTTAATTGTTGGTTTAATCGGCACAGAAAATGTAATCACAAATCCTATTGTTTGGATTGTTTATGCATTTATATTCATCTATTATCTGATTGCAACACTATTCCCTATTGATGCAATTATCGGTCGAATTTATCCTATATTTGGGATCATATTACTGCTTTCTGCCGCTGGAGTATTCTTTGGTATTTTTGCTCATGGATATGAACTAACTCCACTGTCAAGTGAAACACTTTCTTTCTTTTCTTTGACAGATGGCTCTCCCATATTGCCAATTTTCTTTGTTACTGTAGCTTGTGGCATCACCTCTGGTTTTCATGCTACACAAGCCACACTCATTGCTCGTTCTGTAACAAGTGAAAAAGAAGGCAGAATGACATTTTATAACATGATGATTTTAGAAGGCTTTATTGCAATGATTTGGGCTGCCGCTTCTATGGGTATTTATGCAAAAATTCAATCAGGTCTTGTTCCTGGTACAGATATGAGCATTGCCGGTACAGCAAGTGTTATCAATATTGTTGCAAAAGACTTATTAGGATCTATTGGCGGAGTTATTGCAATTGTGGGTATTATTGTCCTTCCCATTACATCTGGAGATACAGCGCTGCGTTCTCTTAGATTAATGTTGGCAGAATACCTTCACTATGATCAATCTAAAAAATCCAATCGTGTGACATTATCTGCTGTTATATTTATATTCTGTGCTGCAATACTGATATTTGCAAAAGTAAGTGCAAGCGGATTTAATATTTTATGGAGATATTTTTCATGGGCAAATCAAACCATCGCTATATTTGCATTTGCTATGATTACCGTTTATCTTTATGTAAAAGGAAAAAACTTTATCATCAGCTTAATTCCTGGTATATTTTATTCCTTTATTATTTCCACATTTATTATCAATGCCAAAATCGGATTTAATGTGCCAATAAATATCGCTTATATTCTAGGTGGTATATTTACTGTATTGTGGGCTTTCTTCACTATTACCTGTGCAAAAAAATTGAAAGCAAAATTAGGTGGCTCTGCAACAGATAAAGTCGATAGCAGCGTAACACAATAATAAAAATGGACTGTTTCTATCTAAAAAAGAAACAGTCTTTTTTTATTTATAAAAAATATGTCTATTCTTTAATATTATATAAAAAATATATTATATTTCGTTATATTTTGTTTGTAAAAATAGTAAAAATATAATACAATATATAACAGGCACAAATCATACTTCTAACATAATCAAGCATTTTTAATACAAAAGGATGTGATGACATATGCAAAAAGATTTACTTCTGGAAAATATAGACTTCCTAAAATCAAATTTAGGAAAAAACATTTCTCAAACTCTTTTTCAACGCTTCAAAGACTTAATCCTCTCCGGAAAATTCCCCGAAGGTTATATGTTGCCAAATGAAAATGTAGTCAGCAATGCTTTAGGCATTGGACGCAGTACATTACGGGAAGCTTACACTGCACTGGCTGTATTTGGTTTTATAAAGCGTTCCAAAGCAGGAACTTTTGTCAATAAAATCACTGATATTGTAAACATTGCTCCTTTTAGCATTACAGTAGAAAATTCAGATCTAAATGATTTATTAGAATTTCGTTTTATGTTAGAAGCTGAAACTGCCAGTTATGCAGCCAAACGTGCCACACAGGAGGATATTGAAAAAATCACGATTTGCTATAACCATATGATAGAATATCGAAATGATATCAATTCATTTGTAGACTATGATTCTCAATTTCATATGCTTATTTCTGACGCTACACACAATAAATTGCTCATTAGTACAATGATTGCCGCAAAGGATTCCTTTGAACGATGTATTCGTGTTGCTATGCGTCAATCTTTAACAAAAAATCCACGAGTTATTGATGTTACAATAGACCTTCATGGCAAAATATTAGAGGCTGTCAAAAATAGAGATTATCAAACTGCATATGCTATCATGCGAGAACATATTTCTTATGTTAATCTAACTGTAAAATATGGTTAAAAAGGTATGCTCACACATACCTTTTTTCTTTTACTTATCAGTCTATTTTATACTTCAAAGGCTCTGTTTGATAAAGATTATTTCCTTTACTGTCTATAATTACAATAGCCGGAAAATCTTTTACCACTAACTCTCTAATTGCCTCTGCACCCAAATCTTCATATGCAATGACTTGAGCAGATACAACATGATTTGCCAACAAAGCTCCTGCGCCACCTGTTGCACCAAAATATACCCCTGTATTTTCTTTCATAGCTTCTATCACTTCTTGATTTCTCTCTCCCTTGCCAATCATACCTCTCAAACCACATTTTAACAGCATAGGTGAATAAGCGTCCATACGGTAAGAAGTAGTTGGTCCTACAGAGCCTATAGGTCGGTTCGGCTTTGCAGGCGCCGGTCCTGCATAATAAACAATTTGATTTTCTACATCGAATGGAAATTTTCCTGTTTTTTCATAGTCTTCTAACATTCTTTTATGGGCCGCATCTCTTGCCGTATATATTACGCCGCTAATAGTTACTACATCGCCGGCTTTTAATCGTTGCGCCTGCTCTTTTGTAAAAGGTACTGAAACGTTCATATAACTATATTTCCTCCTCATTTATATCACTTTATGACAATGGCGTGTTACATGGCAGCTAATATTGATTGCTATTGGCATACCTGCAATGTGGGTTGGATATGTTTCTATATTAACGCCTAATACAGTTGTTCTTCCTCCCAATCCTTGAGGCCCTATTCCTGTATGATTCATTTTCCAAAGTAGTTCTTCCTCCATTTTTCTGATATGCTCTTTTTCAGAATGACTGCCAATTGGTCTAAGAAGTGCTTTTTTTGCTAAATAAGCGCTCATTTCAAAGCTGCCTCCACAGCCAACACCTACTACCATAGGAGGACAAGGGTTTGGTCCGGCCTGCTTTACTGTTTCCAAAATAACTCTTTTGGCTCCTTCCATACCATCAGAAGGCTTCATCATATAAATACGACTCATATTTTCACTTCCAAAACCCTTTGGTGCTACAGTAATGCTTACTTTATCCCCTGCTACTATTTTTGTATGAATAATAGCGGGAGTATTATCTTTTGTATTTACTCTCAAAAAGGGATCGGATACAACAGATTTTCTTAAATATCCCTTTTCATAGCCTTCTCTTACTCCCTCATTGACGGCATCTTCCAAAACACCGCCTACAAAATGTACTTCCTGTCCAATTTCTAAAAATATAATGGCCATGCCTGTATCCTGACAAATAGGCATTTGATTTTGCAATGCAATATCTGCATTTTTGGTCAATTGAGAAAGAATTTCTTTTCCTACAGGGGAATGTTCTGTTTTTTTTGCTTCTTCCAAAGCATTATAAACATCGTCATTTAAACAGCAATTTGCTGTAATACACATTTGTGCAATGGCTTGTGTAATCATTTTTACCGAAATTTCACGCATATTTTTTCTCCTACCATTCTCTTTTCACTCTATTGACAATATAAAAAAATCATGTTTCAATTTTAAACAGATTATTTTTTAGAAAGGAGTTTATTATGTTATTACAATTTTTACCCCTTATACTTGTTGTTTGTTCTAATGTATGTTATCATATCTTTTCCAAATCTACTCCTGCAAATGCCAATCCATTTGCCTCTCTTTTTGTTACATACAGCATTGCTGCTTGTATAACGTTTATACTTTTATTATTTACTACACAAGGCAAAAATCTTTTTCATACTTTTCAGCAGTTAAACTGGAGCAGTTTTTTACTAGGTTTTGCCATTGTAGGATTAGAATTTGGCTATCTACAAGCTTATCGTATAGGCTGGGATATTAGCGTTTGTTCTTTGCTGGCCAATATTACATTAGGCGTCATACTCTTTTTGATTGGCGTCCTCTGCTACCGAGAACAAATTACAAAGCAACAACTCTTCGGTGTCATTTTCTGTTTGGTTGGAATTTTTTTTCTCAACAGGAAGTAGATTTTTCAAAAAACCTGTGGTAGTGGTTCCACAGGCTTCTTTTTTTCTTTGAGATAAATTTCCTGCTTCCCATTGCTCCACAACACTGCGTATAGACTGCATTTCAGCGTCTGTATCGGCTATAATATCAGCACATTTTTTTAATCTTCCGGATATTTCTTCTGATGTAATATCTGTTTCTTTGTAATATAGTTTATGTTCCAAGCTTGCCCAAAAATCCATTGCTATGGTTCTAATCTGCACTTCTACTTTTACATTTTGTTTTCTTTGAGAAAAAAATACAGGTACTTCCAAAACCATATGATAACTTCTGTAACCGTTTGGCTTTGGATATTTAATATAGTCTTTTTCCAATATCACAGTAATATCATCTTGTTTTTTGAGCATATCTGCTACACTGTAAATATCGTCAATAAAAGAACAAATTACACGAATACCTGCAATATCGTTTAATTGTTTCATAGCATTTTCTACAGAAAGCATATATCCCTTTTTATGTAATTTTTTTACAATACTTTCTAATGATTTGACACGGCTTTTTAAGTATTCAATGGGATTTCTTTCTTGTTGTATCTGAAATTCATTATTTAAAATTTCTAATTTTGTCTTTACCTCTTTAATACCACAGTCATACATTAACATCATTTCTTTTGTTTCTCTTAAATGACTGTTTATGACTTCTGGATTAATATTTTTTAAATCAAAATGCGGTCGCTCTCCCGCCATCAAATCTTGCATAAAGCACCTCATTTCTTATTTCATAAACCATTTATTTTCCTTTGTTCTTTACTATCCTATACTATTTTTAACGGTAAAACAAGACAGAAAGTCTTAAAAAAATCTAAAAATATTTTAAAATAATTTTTAGCATAATCAAAAAGAGGAATTGTCTAAACAACTCCTCTTTTTAGTCATTGTTCTATTGTCTGTTCTTGTGCCTCCGTTTCTTCTTCTATTTGGACATCTTCCTCTGAAATTTTTGCAACGCCTGCCACACTGACATTTTCACCCATATTCATCAACTTTACACCTTGGGAAACCCTTCCAAAAGAAGAAATATCTCTTCCTCTTAATCGTATAATTACTCCTTCGGAAGTAATCAACATCAGTTCTTCATTTTCGTCTATCACAAGAACACCTGTCAAAAGTCCTGTTTTTTCTGTTAACTGATGTATTTTTACTCCCTTTCCGCCACGATATTGTATATTAAAATCCTCTGCACTGGTACGTTTACCATAGCCCTTTTCTGTAACATTGAGTATTTTTGCTCCTTTTTTAATTTTTACACCGGATACTACATAATCTTCCTGTTTTAATGTAATGGCTTTTACGCCTGTAGCCTGTCTTGTCATAGGGCGAACGTCTTGTTCATAAAATTTGATTCCCATACCTTTTCTAGTAGCAACTAATATTTCATCATTACCATTTGTTACCAATACGGAAATCAGCTGATCCTCTTCTCTCAAGTTAATTGCAGTCAAACCGCCCTTACGAATATTAGCAAAATTCATCATGTCTGTTTTTTTGATAATCCCCTGTTTTGTTATCATAACAAGATATTCTTCTTCTTTAAATTCTCTGACAGGAATCATAGCTGTAATTGTTTCATCAGCGTCAATCTCAATTAGATTTACAATGGCATTTCCTCTTGCAGTTCTTCCTGCTTCCGGCACTTCATATCCCTTTAAACGATAGACACGACCTTTGTTGGTAAAAAAGAGAATATAATCATGAGTAGAACCCAAAAATAAATCTTTTACAAAATCTTCTTCTCTTGTCTGCATACCCATTATGCCGCGACCGCCTCTGTTTTGACTTTTATAAGTCATAAGAGGTGTCCTTTTAATATAATTTAAATGAGATAATGTAAAGACACTTGTTTCTTCGTCAATTAAGTCTTCCTCTTCTATATTTTCTACATGATGCAATATTTGCGTTCGGCGTTCATCGCCATATTTTGCTTTTACAATCAAAATTTCTTCTTTGATAACGCCATAAAGCAAATTTTCATCGGATAATATGGCCTTATATTCTTTTATTTTTTCTAACAGCTCTCTGTATTCTTTATCAATTTTTTCATGCTCCAAACCTTGCAAACGACGTAACTGCATTTCCAATATTGCTTGTGCCTGTACATCAGACAGTCCAAAGCGTTCCATCAATTTTAGTTTGCCATCATCATAGCTGTTTCTAATAATTCGAATGACTTCGTCAATATTATCCAGTGCAATTTTTAATCCTTCCAATATATGAGCTCTTTTTTCGGCTTTATCCAATTCAAATTGAGTACGTCTTGTTACAACATCTTTTTGGTGTTTTAAATATTCTTCCAACACTTGTTTTAAATTCAACACCTCAGGTCTATTTTGAACAAGCGCAATCATAATCACGCCAAAACTTTCCTCCAGCTGTGTATATTTATATAAATTATTTAACACAACACTTGTATTGGCGTCTTTTTTTAATTCAATAACAATACGCATTCCTTTTCTGTTGGACTCATCTCGTATGTCGCTAATACCTTCTACTCGTCTTTCTTTTACCAAATCCGCTATTTTTTCAATCAATCTTGCTTTATTTACTTGGTAAGGTATTTCTGTTACAACAATACGCTCTCTGCCATTTGACATAGATTCTATCTCCGAAACAGCTCGAACACGTATTTTTCCTCTTCCCGTACGATAAGCACAACGAATGCCGCTTTTTCCCATAATGACGCCGCCTGTAGGAAAATCAGGTCCTTTTATCAATTCCATCAATTCTTCAATAGAAGTTTCTTTTTTTAGCTGAACATGGTTATCTATAATTTTGACAACCCCATCGATTACTTCTGCCAAGTTATGTGGAGGAATATTGGTTGCCATACCTACAGCAATACCAGAAGAACCATTGATTAAAAGGTTTGGCACTCTGGCAGGCAATACAGTAGGTTCTTTTACTTCTTCACTATAGTTTGGTACAAAATCCACTGTATTTTTATCAATATCCGCTAACATTTCTAGGGCAATGCGAGACATTCTTGCTTCTGTATAACGCTGTGCTGCCGCACCGTCTCCATCAACAGAGCCAAAATTTCCATGACCGTCTACCAGCATATAACGCATAGAAAAACTTTGCGCCATACGCACCATAGCCTGATAAATAGAACTATCTCCATGAGGATGATATTTTCCCATAGTATCTCCCACAATACGAGCTGATTTTTTATAGGGCTTGTTCGGCTCCAAATTCATTTCTCCCATAGAATATAATATTCTTCTTTGAACAGGCTTCAAGCCATCTCTTACATCAGGCAGTGCACGAGATACAATCACGCTCATCGCATAATCAATATAGCAATTTTTCATTTCTTCTTCTATATTGATGCCCACTATTTTATCTGTTTTATTTATATTATCCATAAAAATAGTAACGTCCTTTCTTAAAAGGTCTTTGCTTTAAAAAGTATCAAATATCCAGATTTTGTACTCTTTGTGCATATTCTTGTATAAATTCTCTTCTTGGTTCTACCTTATCTCCCATTAATCTGGTAAACACTTCGTCCGCTGAAACTGCGTCTTCCAAATCTACACGCTTTAATATTCTGTGCTCCGGATCCATTGTAGTATCCCAAAGCTGCTCTGCGTCCATTTCGCCTAATCCCTTATAACGCTGTACTTCTTTGATACCATCTCTTCCAATTCTGGCATAGAGCGCCTCCAGTTGCTTATCATCATAAACATAATAATGCTCTTTATTTTTTTCTACACGATACAAAGGCGGCTGAGCAATATAAATATGCCCTGCTTTAATTAACTGGGGCATATGCCGATAAAACAATGTCAAAAGCAATGTCCTAATATGAGCGCCATCTACATCGGCGTCTGTCATAATTACAATTTTGTGATATCTTAATTTTGTAATATCAAAATCTGTATCTACACCTGTGCCAAATGCTGTAATCATATTTTTAATTTCATCGCTGTTTAATATTTTATCCATGCGGGCTTTTTCCACATTTAATATCTTACCACGCAAAGGCAGTATTGCTTGTATACTTTGGTCTCTTGCACCCTTTGCGGAACCTCCGGCAGAATCTCCCTCTACCAGATAAATTTCACAGTTTTTAGGGTCTTTGTCGGAACAATCCGCTAATTTGCCAGGCAAACGAGAGGTTTCCAACACACTTTTTCTTCTAACCAGTTCTCGGGCTCTTTTGGCTGCTTCTCTTGCTCTGGAAGCCAACATACCCTTTTCTACAATCAAGCGACCTATTGTAGGATTTTCTTCTAAAAAATAAGATAGATACTCGCTTAAAACACTCTCTACCGCGCCTTTTGCCTCACTATTTCCCAATTTTGTTTTGGTTTGTCCTTCAAATTGGGGTTCTGCTACTTTAATGCTAATGATTGCCGCCAATCCTTCTCTTACATCATCGCCGGTAAGGTTTTTATCATTTTCTTTTAAAATACCTAATTTTCTGCTGTAATCATTGATTGTTTTTGTCATGCCGGACTTAAAACCAACTAAATGCGTTCCTCCATCGGCTGTATTGATATTGTTTACAAATGTATGAATACTTTCATCTGCACCATCATTATGCTGAAATGCTACTTCTACCAAAACACCGTCCTTTTCCCCTTCTGCATAAAAAATATCTTCATATAACGCATCTCTATGTTGATTTACATAGGCAACAAATTCTTTAATACCTCCTTCATAGTGAAAGATTTTTTCTTGTTTTTGTCCTTCTCTTTCGTCTTTAATGTTGATTTTTAGACCTTTAGTTAAAAAGGCTGTTTCTCTCAATCTTTTTTGCAGTATATCAAATTGAAATACCACATCGTCAAATATTTCTGCATCCGGTTTAAAATGAACATATGTGCCATGCTCCGTTGTTTCTCCAACTTCTGTTAATTTTGTCATAACATGTCCTCTGGCATAATCCTGTTCATAAATTTTGCCATCTACAAACACACGTACCTTCAGCCATTCTGAAAGGGCATTGACAACAGACGCTCCCACACCATGTAAGCCACCGGAAACCTTATAGCCTCCTCCTCCAAATTTTCCTCCTGCATGAAGTATTGTAAAAACCACTTCTACTGCCGGTATTCCCTTTTGCGCTTGTATTCCCACAGGAATGCCTCGACCATTATCTTGTACAGAAATGGTATTATCTTCATGTATTGTTACAAAAATTTCATTACAAAATCCGGCTAATGCTTCATCCACTGCATTATCTACAATTTCATAAACCAGATGATGCAATCCTTGTGTACTGGTAGAACCAATATACATACCAGGACGTTTTCTGACAGCTTCTAAGCCTTCTAAAATCTGTATTTGATTTTCATTGTACTCTGATGACATATTTATTCTCTCTCCTTAAAAATAACAGGCTTATACTAGCCTGTAAGGTACACAAAATATGGTTTTATTATACCATTTTTTTCTACAATTCACAAGTAAAAAAAAGCCCTTTATTTCAAGGCTTTTGTAATATTTTATACTTTTTTTCTTTTCTTTTTTCTACCTTATAAAATGAAAGAGACGCATTTTTAAAACAAAAGTACTATTTGTTAATTTTTTATCCAAAATTTTATTATCAAAATTATAAATAACCATAAATATTGATATTTTTTTATCAATTACCTGAAAGTTCTTTCAATTCTTTATTTTTTGAATATTACCTTGCTCTACACAAAACAAATATGCTTGCCCTATATAACTCTTTATGGCGTCTTCTATGCCGGTACAAGTGATAATAGCCTGTAAATTACCTATGCTTTCCATTAAAAAGCTCTGACGGCTTTTATCCAGTTCAGAAAGAACATCATCTAAAAGTAATATAGGTTTTTGTTTTGTTTCTGTTTCTATCAAATCAATTTCGGCTAACCTAGTTGACAATGCAGTTGTTCTTTGCTGTCCCTGAGAACCATATTGCTTAACATCATTTCCATTTACTAAAAATAAAATATCATCTTTGTGCGGTCCACATTGTGTTGCTCCTAGTAGAATATCTCTTTGTAAATTTCTTTTTATTTTTTCTTCCAATTGATTTTCAAGGCTATTAGGTTTATATTCTATTTTTAGCTCATCTTTGCCTCCTGTAAGCTGTTTTTGTTTTTGAGAGGCAATTTCATTTAGCTTTTCCAAAAATTCTTTTCTAGAGGCTATAATACGCTTTCCCATATCAATAAGTTGCTCATCCCATACAAAAAGAGTATCCTTTAAAGCAGATTTTTTTTGTATCTCTTTTAATAAATGATTTCTTTGCTTCAAAATACGATAGTATTGTTGAAGATTGTAATAATAAACAGTATTCATTTGACAAATTTCCATATCCATAAACCGGCGTCTTTGTGTTGGTCCTTCTTTAATTAACTCTAAATCTTCAGGTGAAAATATGACAGCATGACAAATACCAAATAAATCTCCTAGTTTTTTAATAGGTATTCCATTTACGGCAATTCCTTTTTTATTTTCTTTTTTCAAATGAATATCTATTTTATCATTTCTATTTTCTTTTTGAATCAGTACTTGTATATGGCTTTCTAATGCGTCAAATTGTATCAGCTGACTATCATTTTTCGTTCTTACAGAACGACCGGAAGAACAAATATAAATGGCTTCTAAAAAATTTGTTTTTCCTTGTGCATTTGCACCATAAAAAATATTAATGCCATTTTTTAAATCTATTGTCATTTCATTTAAATTTCGGTATCCCTTCAAAGATATTTTTTTTATATACATCAATTCACCTACTTACAAAAAGCAAGCTGCAGAAACACTGCAGCTTTTATTTTAGATGATAAATCATGTGTTTTATGATCAAAAAATATTTTAGATTACTTTAATCTTTTTTTGCCCTTTTAATGAAATAATATCACCAGGATATACTTTTTTTCCTCTTTCTGTAACAATAATGTCATTTACCGTTACAAGTCCATCTGCAATATATAATTTTGCATCGGAACCTTGATCCACTAACCCGGCTAATTTTAATAATTGCTGAAGTTTTATAAATTCTGTTTTAATTTTAATTTCTTTCATAAATCATACTCCTTTATTATAAACGTAAAGGTAATATCAAATAACGAAAAGCTTCTCCTTGTAAAGGCTTCATAATACAAGGACTCAATGATGTTGTAAATTGTACTGCAACTTTATCATCTTCTATCACTCTTAATGCTTCTATCAAATATCTTGGATTAAAAGCAATTTGCAGTGCTTCTCCCTCCACATCCACGTGAATTTCTTCATAAGCAGTACCCATTTCAGCCTGCGCTTTTACGATTAATTTTTTTTCAGTAATATCCAATTTTACAGGTATTTTTTTACTATCTCGTGATACTAAAGATACTCTTTCTAATGTTTGTAAAAAATCAGTTGTGTTTACATAAAATTTTGTTTTATAATCTTCTGAAAAACTTTGTTCATATTTTATGTAATCTCCTTCTAACAAACGAGATACTACAATATTTCCATCGATGTCAAACAAGATGTGTTTATCTGTAGTATACAATAAGACAACTCTTTCTTCATTACTTAGAATTTTATTAATTTCAGAAAGTGTCTTTCCTGGAACGACAACTTGTATTTCTCTGTTATTTTCAGAAACTTCTTCTTTTCGAAATGAAATGCGATATCCATCTACTGAAACCATTTGAATTTGATTTTGTTTAAATTCCAGTAGTTCGCCCGTTAATATTGGTTTTGATTCTTCTTGAGCAATAGAAAAAATGGTTTGTCGGATCATATTTTTTAGATTAGATTGAAGCATTTTGTATTCTTGTTTTTTCTCTACTTTGGGCAGAGTTGGGAAATCCTCTCCATTTTGACCTACAATTTTGAAATCAGAAAATCCACAAGAAATAGAGGTTTCATTTTTTTCATTTGTTTGAATAAAAACTTCTGTACCGTTTACTTTTCGTATAATTTCTGTGAAAAGATGTGCTTCTAATGCAATAGAACCAGTTTCTTCTATGGCTGCAGTGATAGGAGCTGATTGTATTCCCAATTCTAAATCTGTAGCTGTAACAATTAATCCTTTTTCTGTAGCAGTTAGTAATATACATTTTAAAATATCTAGTGTAGTTTTATTGGAAATAGCTTTGTTTACAATTGTTAAAGCATTAAGTAGTAATTCTCTTGAGCAATGTAATTTCATATATGTGAACAACTCCTTTATGGATAAATAGAAAAAATAAAAAAATTAATTCAGTAGTAGTAGTAGTAGTAGCTGTAGTATTGTGGATAACAATGAAAATCAGGAAGATATGGGAAAAGAAACGTTTTATAACTATGTGGATAAATCATCAAAAAAATATAGAGTTATACACATAATCCACAAGTTATCCCCAAAAATAAAGTTATCCCCAAAAATAATACAAGTATTTCACAATAATATTATTGTCCTTTAATTTGTTTTTCTAATTCAAATATAATTTTTTGCAGATTGTTATCATTTTCCAATGCTTTTTCAATTTTAGAAACAGCATAGATTACAGTTGTGTGATCTCTTCCGCCAAATTCCTCCCCTATTTTAGGTAAAGAAAGATCTAATAATTTTCGGCAAAGATACATGGCGATTTGTCTTGGAAAAGCAATATTTTTTGGTTTTTTGCTTCCTTGAATGTCTTCTACACGAATATTGTAATAGTTGGCAACAATTTCTTGTATTAAAGAGGCTGTGATTTGTACAGAAGTATTTTCGCTAAAGATATCTTTTAAAGCAGTTTCAGCCAGTTCTACAGAAATGGTTTGATTGGTTAATGTAGCATACGCCACAATTCGTGTCAAAGCTCCTTCTAATTCTCTTATATTGGAAACAATACTTTTAGCAATAAAAGCCATAACATCATCGTTGACAGGCAAATGTTCGGTGTCTGCTTTTTTTCTTAATATAGCAATACGTGTTTCGTAATCTGGAGCTTGTATGTCGGCAATTAATCCCCATTCAAAACGATTTCGTAAGCGGTCTTCTAATGTCTTGATTTCTTTGGGCGGGCGATCGCTGGATATAATAATTTGTTTATTTGATTCATGTAAGGCATTAAAAGTATGAAAAAACTCTTCTTGAGTTCCTTCTTTTTTGGATATAAATTGAATATCATCAATTAATAATACATCAATGTTTCGATATTTATTGCGGAACTCTTCATTTTTGTTGTTTTGTATAGAAGTGATTAATTCGTTTGTAAAGGTTTCGCTTGTTACATAAAGTACTTTTGCAGAAGGGTCTTTATTTAAGATATAGTGAGCAATAGAGTGCATTAGATGCGTTTTTCCTAGCCCTGAATTTCCATATAGAAATAATGGATTGTATGCTTGAGCTGGGGATTCTGCAACGGCTAAGGAAGCTGCATGTGCTAGTCTATTGCTGTTTCCGACAACAAAAGAACTGAATATATAACGAGGATTTAAATTATTTGTGATAGAAATAGATGTTTCGTTTGATGATATATTTTTATGTGAGGGATATAGGTCGTCTTCTGTGATTATTTTAATTTCATAATCTGTATTTGTTACTTTTTTTACAGCATTGTGAATGAGAGAAAGATAGCGTTTTTCGATCATGTCACGATAGAAGGGTTCTCCGATTTGGAGTATAAAAGTATTTCCTTCTATTTTATATGGAATAATAGGGGCAATCCAAGTTTCAAAACTAACAGGAGAAGAACTTTCTTCTTCTATGATTTTTAAAGCCTCATTCCAATATTGTTTCATTTTTTCCATAGTTTTCCTCCTGTAAATTTTAATATAAATATTGTGGATAATTTAAGGAAAATACCACAAAGGGTTTATCATAGATGTAGATAAATATAGAATAAAAAATAAAAAAGCAGATGTTATAAACAAAATCCGCATAAAAAAGATTTTTCCGTTTTAACAGATAGATACTGTTAAAATGGGGAAAAATCTAATGTAGTTGTGTATAAATGCTATAAAAAAGTGAATAAATACTAAGTTATCCACAATATTATCAACAGTTTGTGGATAATATTAAAATGTGTAAAAAAAGTTTTGTGAACAAAGTGAATAATCTTGATAACTAGTATAGCAAAAGAATAAAAAGTTATCAACAGCTTTTCTTACATAATCTTTCTAAATTTTTTTTGCTATTGCAAAAATAAAAGTATATGATGTATAAAAAAGCAATATTTTGTATTTGTATAAAATTTAAGGACAATATTTTGTGTTGAATAGGTATAAAAATAAATGAAAAAAATATTTTGTTAATAAAATAACAAGAAAAGTTCTTTCTACAAATTCATACAAAATAAAGTTATTTTATATGTTAAAAAAATATCAACTATATGTTAAAAAAATAACATAATAAAAAATAAAAAAGAAGTAATTTTTTTGTTTTATTATATTCAAAAGCCTATATTTATTGAAAAAACTGAATTTTTTCTTGACGTGTATTAGATTTTTTACTATAATAGGGACAGTGCTTGCCTATGTGCAAGGATAGGTATGTCGTAAAAGGAGGTGCGGATTACTATGAAAATGACATTTCAGCCAAAGAAAAGACAGAGAAGCAAAGTCCACGGCTTTCGTAAAAGAATGAGTACAGCAAATGGCAGAAAAGTATTAGCTGCTAGAAGAAGAAAAGGGAGAAAAGTATTATCTGCATAATGTTGGGATTATACCTGCAGTAGCATAAGGCCGCAAATTGTGGCCTTTTATTGTATGTAGCGTACTCTTTTTTGGAAAGGGGAATTTGGTGTGAAATACACGGAATCATTAAAAAAAAATTTCCAATTTCGTTATGTATATAATAGAGGAAAATCTTTAGCAAATCGTCATTTAGTGATGTATGTTGTAAAAACAGGCAGGCAAATAAATCATATTGGCATTTCTGTTAGCAAAAAGGTAGGCAAAAGTGTTGTACGTTCTCGTGTAACCAGACTGATTCGAGAAAGCTATCGTTTGACAGAAGAAGAAATTGCAAGAGGATATGATATTGTAATCATTGCTCGTATTTATGCTAACAAAGCTTCTTTTGAAGAAATCAAATCTTCTTTAAAACATTTATTAAAAAAGCATAGTCTGCTTTTATCTAAATCAGTAAAAAAAGAAGAATTTGGGTGAATAATATGATAAAAGATATAATTAAAAGATCGTTTCTTTTGGCAATAAAATTTTACCAAATGGCGATTTCACCTTATATTGGTCCTCATTGTCGTTTTATTCCTACTTGTTCTGAATATGCTTATATTGCTATTAGTCGTTTTGGTCCTCTAAAAGGTATTTATTTAGCTGTAAGACGTATTTTAAAATGCCATCCCCTTCATAAGGGAGGGTATGACCCTGTTCCAGAAAAAAAACAGAAATTGAAAAATTAAAATTTTAGAAACATTATTTCGAAGTACATTCGATATGTTGCTTCTCATAAGGAGGAAAAAGTGTGTTTCATTCGTTTGCGGACGCCAGCATGTTACTGGCAATCAGAGAGCCAAATGTTATTATTGGACCCATTGCTAAATTATTAGGTACTGTTTATAATGTACTGTTTCATTTTATATATAGTATTACAGCCAATGGAAGTCTGGCTATTGCCATTATACTATTTACAATATTAGTAAAGTTTATATTATTTCCTTTGATGATTAAACAACAAAAATCATCTTTCAAATTGCAGCAGCTACAGCCAGAAATGAGCAAAATCAGAGCAAAATATAAAGATAAGAAAGACCAACTTTCTCAGCAAAAAATGGCTGTAGAATTACAAGAATTTCAAAAGGCAAATGGTATCAGTATGTTAAGCGGCTGTCTACCTTTGTTGATACAGTTGCCTATATTATACGCCTTGTTTTATATTTTCCAACAAGCATATTTATATGTAGATGTCATTGCACAAAATTACAGCAATATTGCTAATATATTAAATGCTGCCCCGGAAGCTGTTCGAGCAGAAGTATTTCAGCCATATTTAGAATTTTGGCAAAGCTTAGAGCCGGCATTAGACGGTTTTACAAAAGCAGGATATGATGCAAATACCATACAAAATTTTGCCTTGATTGATAGTTTTAAAGCTTCAGATTGGACGTATGTAGTTAATACATTAGGTGAATATGCAAAAGATTTACCACAATTATTACAGCAAAAAGATGATATTGAAATGTTTTTTAGTATTTCTTTGATTAATAATGCTGGTCTTGGATTTCCTGGTATTTTTATTCCTATTTTTGCAGCGGTTACAACATGGATACAAGCTAAAATTATGCAGCAGTTAACAACAAATACTACAGATCCTAATGACCCGGCAGCCGCTATGACAAATTCTATGACAAAAACAATGCTTTATTTTATGCCTGTTATGATGGGAGTTATGACAATCAATGTACCGGCGGCTCTTGGGCTTTATTGGATTGTAAGCAATGTTATTTCTATTATACAGCAAATACTTTTAAAGAAACA
>DVLQ01000223.1 GCA_018715395.1 Candidatus Coprocola pullicola
AAATCATGATTCGTTTACGTTAAAGCTCAATGAAATAAAATCTTTTGACAAAAGCCATGAGCAATACCCTATTTGCTTCAGAAATACGTTTGGCACAAAGGATTTTTGTATGATTTTAAGTGACATTCCAAAAAAGCTCAAACATTCCATGAAAGTTTCTAATTTGATAAAACTATTAAAATTTTAAAGAATAGATAACGAAAATTATTATCATATTTTATAAAATATCCTCTTTTATTATAAAAAGTTTGTAAAAAGTTGTCAATTCTAATCTATTTTAAAAAAATGCTGTTTTGTACCGATATGGTATTATCAATATATGTTATTTGAAAAAGAAAAAGAATGAAATGGTAAACAAAGAGAAAATCTATTTTGTAATATGGTCAAAATTATTATTTATAACAGAAAGCAAAGTCTTTTTTTATTATATTTTAACAGTACAAAAACACAAAAACCACTAATTATTTTTATGTTTTGCATAAAATATAAAAAACAGCATTTTCATAAAGGATATTTTCTTATATAATGAAATGGTGATTTTAAAAACCACAGCTTTTTAAAAATATGCTGTTGTTTCTATGATTTATAGCGTTATCAAAAGTGTCTTTAGAAAAGGAGCGTTGCAGATATGGGCGGTATTTTTGGCGTAGCATCAAAGACAAACTGTGCATTGGATTTATTTTTTGGCGTAGACTATCATTCCCATTTGGGTACAAGAAGAGGCGGTATGGCAGTATATGGAGAGAATGGATTTAATCGTGCCATACATAATATTGAAAATTCTCCCTTTCGTACAAAATTTGAAAGAGATGTGGAGGATCTGAAAGGAAACATTGGTATCGGGTGTATTTCCGATTATGAGCCGCAGCCGCTTTTGGTGCAGTCTCATTTGGGAAGTTTTGCCATTACAACAGTGGGAAGAATCAATAATCTGGAACAACTGGTACAACATGCCTATGATAATGGCAATAGCCATTTTTTGGAAATGAGTGGAGGAAACATTAATCCTACAGAATTGACAGCGGCGCTTATTAACCAGCAAGATACCATTGTAGATGGTATTCGCTATGCTCAAAGTTTGATTCAAGGCTCTATGACAATACTGCTAATGACGGAAAAAGGTATTTATGCCGCTCGTGATAAGGTGGGAAGAACGCCTCTGGTAATTGGAAAAAAAGCAGACGCATACTGTGTTTCTTTTGAAAGCTTTGCTTATATCAATCTAGGCTATGAAACGGTAAGAGAGCTGGGTGCAGGAGAAATTGTATTTTTGACGGCCGATGGATATGAAGTGCTTTCAAAAGCTAATGAAGAGATGAAGGTTTGTTCTTTTTTGTGGGTGTATTACGGCTATCCGACTTCTTCCTATGAAGGAGTCAATGTAGAGGAAATGCGTTATCGCTGTGGAGATATATTGGCAAAAAGAGACAAAGGCTTTGTTTCACCGGATATTGTAGCAGGCGTGCCTGACTCCGGCATTGCTCATGCCATAGGGTATGCAAATCAATCCGGTATTCCTTTTGCAAGACCCTTTATTAAATATACGCCGACATGGCCTCGTTCTTTTATGCCTGCCAATCAAAAACAGCGAAACCTCATCGCCCGCATGAAACTGGTTCCCGTAGAAGCATTTATTCGCAACAAAAGCCTTTTGCTTATAGACGATTCTATTGTAAGAGGAACACAGCTAAGAGAAACAACAGAGCTTTTATACCAAAGCGGAGCAAAGGAAGTTCATGTCAGACCGGCCTGTCCTCCATTGATGTTTGGCTGTAAATATTTGAATTTTTCTCGTTCCAGTTCGGAAATGGATTTGATTACAAGAAGAATTATATTTGCAAATGAGGGCAAAAATGCAGAAAGCACACTTTATGAATATGCCAATCCGGATAGCCAAAGATATCAGGATATGGTGTCGGAAATTTGTAAGCAGCTAAAATTTACTTCTTTAAGATACCATCGCTTAGATGATATTATAGAATCTATTGGCATTGAGCCAAGCCATCTTTGCACCTATTGCTGGAGTGGAAGAGAGGACTGAAAAAGCTGAAAATGAGTTAAAAACTTTTGAATAAAAAATCCCATACTTCTGTATGGGACTAGAGTATAGACAAACTATGTTTTTATAAATGCGATACAGTGTAAAGGCTTGAAAAACCAAGCATTTTCCAAATAACATCTGTAGTCAAAATTACTTTCGACGAGGAAAACAGCACGTTTCAAGGCATTTATGATTATGAAACTGTTTATACATCCGTTTCAAAGACTTGGATGAAACAAGTCTTTGACGAAGGGGTGTGGTCTTTGTCGACACCCTCGTCCCGTACTTTTGTATGGGGCTTTTTTTATATCATATTTTTACTTTTAAAATAGAGTTCATTTTGTAATACGATTTCATTTTTCGGTCTGCATTTTTTTGCTTTATTATGGTAGATGAGAGCAGTTTTATCATCGCCCAATCTACTATAACATACACAAAGCTGCAAATAAGGAATAAAGTCATAGCTGTCTAAACCAAAAAAGCCGCAGGAGGTCATATCGGGTTTTTGTTTTGTAGCTGTTTTAAACCAGTAAATAGCTTTTTGGTATTGTTTTTGTTCCAAAAAAATGCTGCCTATTTCACAACAAACCTCTCCTCGGGGCGTGTCATATAAAAAGCTGTGAAAAAGAGTGTCCAAAGCGTTTTGATATTGGTGTAATGCTTTGTAGCATTGACATAAATCAATGCAGGCGCTGATATTATTTTCCTGCCAGCCCTTTCCTTCCTTTAAAAATGTTTGAAAAATGGAAATGGCTTTGTCATACTGTTTATGATAATACAGTTCTCTGGCATAGTAAAATTGTTCTCTGGGTTCTAATTTTTTGCCTTGGGACAATAGCTTTTCGAATATTCGTATATTTCTGTCCGGGTCGGAAGGATGTAGTTTTTTGTGACTAATAGCAGGTTTTTCAAAAACCACGTTTCCCATAACAGTAATGGCTTCATGAATGGCTCCCACCCATTGCAGATGAGCTTGCCGACGCAGAAGTCTTTCTCTGTAATAAGAATAGGTTGGATTGTTTTGCTCATCGAATGCAATGTGATAAGGCAGCATAACAATATCTACTTCTGGAGAAAGCGACTGCTTTAGCTCCAGAAATATTTTTTGATATTTTTGTTCTATCACATCGTCAGCATCTAACCATAAAATATAATCTTTTGTAGCTTTGGAAAAGGAAAAATTTCGCGCTGCAGCAAAATCGTCTATCCACGGAAAATGGTATATATTTTTAGTATATTTTTTGGCAATTTCTTCTGTTTTGTCTTGAGAGCCTGTATCTACAATGATGATTTCCTCTACCAAGTCTTTGACGCTTTCCAAACAACGTCCAATGACATCTTCTTCGTTTTTGACAATCATACAAAGACTAATGCTTATCATAAAAACACCTCATTTTATTGTTACTGCTATCATATGCAGCAAATAAAAATGGGGAATCAAAACAAAAAAGCTTGTAAATAAAAATTTACAAGCTCCCAAGTGTAGACAACTATATTTTACAGATGTAATATAGCGTAAAGGCTTAGAAAATACAGCGTTTGCCAAATAAAATATGCACCCGAAATTTAATTCCCACAAGGAAAATAGAGAGTTTTAAAATGGAATTATCTGTTTCTATTTACTTGTCAAAGACTTGAATGAAGTGGGTGTTTGACCAAAAGGCGTCGACTTTATAGATAATTTTGAGCTTGTAAACAAAAATTTACAAGCTTGAAATGGTATCGTTTCAATTTTAGGATGTGTGTTTGATTCATATCAGTTCCATAGAACCATTGTAGCGATTGCTTACTTGGTACTCTTTTACCACAAATCCTACTTCATTTGCCAGCGCTTGTAATCCATGAAAAGAAAAATAGCTGATATGCTCCGGTTCTTTCCACATAGCATCTTTTAGTTTCATCATACGAGTAAAAGAACTATTGTAATTTGATGTAGAAAGCCATAAAACTCCGGTTTCTTTTAAAAGAGAGTGTGCTTTTTTTAGTGCGGCTTTAGGATTTGTAACGTGTTCTATGATATCTCCCATAGTAAGAATATCATATTTTTTGTTTGACTGAAATTTTAAAAAGTCACAGAATCAGATGGCAATAGAAAGCATATTTGCAATTTCTTGGGTTCTGTCCTGACGAAGTTCTACTGCATTTACATCATAACCCAATTCAAGGGCAACAGCCAAGAGTTCTCCTGTACCAATACCTATTTCCAGAATAGAGTTGCCTTTTGCATATTTATTCAATTTATGGAGAATGTCACACCAAATATGCAGCGTCTGGGCTGTGTTGGCATAATATGAAAATATGTGGATATATCGTGAGAATGTCTTTCTGGTAATAACAACTCATGGTATTCACTTAATTTTAAAAAAGTTTCGGGAAATTTTTCAGTGAATAAATCACCACAATAATTGCATTTTATCCATGTCTTGACCGGTTCAAAGGGATTGTCAAAATGATTCATCAAATAGGATATTGCAGTAAAAAATGGAGCTCCTTCTTTTCTGCAGACGGTACAGCGATAAAATGTTGGTTGAGGAGTTTGTTTATAAATATAGCCTTTGTGTATAGAAAAATGTTCAAATAACACAGGTTGTTTTTGTATTGCTTCCATTACAATGTGATATATTTTTTCAGGCAGACTGTAGCCTGTTGATGAGGCTATGTTTCATAATAAACTAGTATAATAAAGAAGTTCTTTTTTGTACATATATGGTTTTTCTCCTGTTTGTGCAGTCAGTTCAGCAATGGGGTGCAGTTTTTGCAAAAGCTCTTCATCTAATGTTTTAAAAAATAAAATAATCCATTGCTGTAATTTTTCTTTTGTTTGCAAAGAAAAAGGAACCTTTAACATAGAAAGCAGTTGATTGGTTTCTTTTAAAAGCAATTGTTTTTCTTTTGCAGAGAATGTTGCTGTAAAATTTGTAAGCGACAGTAGGGTATCTTTTAGTTTTGCTATTAATGCAGCATTTGTTTGTTCTAATAAAAGCTGTTGTATCATATTAGAAAGTATTTTGTCTGTATCAGAAACTTCTAATAAATTTGTAATATTCTTTTCTTTCATCATACACACTCCTTTTCAGTTGATAAAAATAGTTTATAGAATGTGATGATTTTTGTCAAAGAAATATAGTTTTATAAAGAAGAAATCTCTTTTTCCAGCTTTTTGAGTATGACTGTGCCATTTCTGCAAAGGATATCTAAAGCAACCGTACCGTTTTTATATATTTTTTTATCATTTTTATTTATGAGAGAAAAGGAACTTTGTAAATGATAATTGTTGATATTTTTTTTTGAGAGAAAAAAGCCTTCATTTTCGGGCAACGTTATGATAATGGTGCCATTTTCGGATTTTGCATGCAGTTGAGTAGGCAAAAGAGAAAATTGTGCGTCTATTTTGCCACTGACGTTATACAAATGATATTGTTCTGCCGATGTATTTTGTGCTAATGTAATGGTTCCTTTGACCGTTTTTGCGGAGATAGTATCTGCTTTGATGTTATAAAAAGAAAAATCTCCATAGATGCTTTCTGTTGTGATATTTTTAAAAGAGTGATTGTCTAAAATGCACCCGGCATTTGTAGTATTAAAATAAAATTCTTCATATTGTTTTTGAGGCAGCAAAACTTCTAAATCATATGTGGTATTTTCATATTCCTGCTGAATTTTTTGGTATTGCTCAGCCGACAAGTCTTCTCTTTGAGGAAAATAAGGCATAATGGTGTAATCTGTAATGAAAAGAGTATTGTTTTTTATGGAAATACCCACTTTTTGCGTATCTTTTGGCATAACATATGCTTTTTCTAAGATGTATATTTTCTCGTCAGGAGATTTTGAAACAGTAGTTTGTCCTTTTTTCCAGTCGATTTGAATGGTATCAATGGATTCTGCCTCTTTTTGAGAAAGTATGATTTTTTTTGCTACAACATTTTTTGGTTTATTCACGGTTTGTTCTTGTACAGAAAGTGTTTGAGCAAAGGTAGTAGTTGGCAGAGTCATACTCATACAATAAAATAGTAATAATGCAAATATTGTTTTTTTCATATATAAAACCTGGTATATTGTAATTGACTCATCTAGCGGTCACTTACAAATATACCTTCTCCTTTCTATCAACCTTTTAATCCGTGGTTGATTACGGTATTGTACATTTGTATGATGTAAATATGTGATGTGGATTTGTATCTTTCAAACCTGTGGCTTTGACTACTTAATGGAGGTTCTTACCACACCTTATTTCTAAATAATGATTAGTTAGATGAGTCTTGAATTCGTAT
>DVLQ01000224.1 GCA_018715395.1 Candidatus Coprocola pullicola
AAAAGAAGAGGCTTGTGTTTTTTTTTCAATTCTTGTACAGAAGGATAATATAAATTTGTTGAGGATTCTTGTTCTATTACTTTCTGTGGTATTGGCACAGTTTCTATGGAAATATTCTTTTCCTTTCGATATTTTTCTACTTCTTTAGAACCTTTGCTGTTCCAATCTGCCTTTGGTATCAATACTTCATTTTCAAAGCTTTGACATACAGCTTCATAAAAAAGCTGATAAATTTCATCATCGTTTTGAAAACGTACTTCCAACTTTGCAGGATGCACATTTACATCTACCAATGTAGGCGGAAGTTTAAATTCTAATACATATACAGGAAATTTTCCTATTAGTAATCTGGTTTTATAGGCTTCTTCTATAGCTGAAGAAATAATACGATTTTTAATATATCTTCCATTGATAAATAAATTTTCATAAGAACGGTTTGCTCTGGAAAGTTCCGGCTTTCCCAAAAGTCCTGTGATGGTATAATTTCCCTTTTGATATTTTATTTCAAGCATTTTTGTAGCAGTATCTTTTCCATAAACATATAGTACAGCTGCTTTTCTGTCATGATTTCCGGAGGTATGTAATATTGTTGTATTATTGTTGATGTATTTGAATGCAATGTCTGGGTGTCCCAAAGCAAACTGATTTAAAAGTTCCGAAATATGACTCGCTTCTGTAGCCGGTTTTTTTAAAAACTTACGACGAGCAGGTACATTATAAAACAGATTTTTTACAATAATGCTTGTACCCTCTGTACATGCAGTATTTTGAAACTGTACAATTTCTCCTCCATTGATTTCAATAAGCGTACCATTTTCTTCTTCTCTTGTTTTTGTCAGCATCTCAACTTGAGCCACTGCGGCAATACTGGCTAGAGCCTCTCCCCTAAAACCAAGAGATAATACTTGCTCTAAGTCTTCTATTATAGAAATTTTGTTGGTAGCATGTCTTAAAAAAGCAGTTTTGACTTGGTCTTTTGGAATACCACAGCCATTGTCTGTAATGCGAATATAAGAAATACCGCCTTCTTTTATTTCTACTGTAATAGAACTTGCCTTTGCATCAATAGCATTTTCTACTAATTCTTTTACCACAGACTTTGGAGATTCCACAACTTCTCCTGCGGCTATTTTATTAATTGTATGATGGTCAAGAAGTTGTATTTTTTGCATAAAAAACCCCCTTTTTCTATTTTTACATTCCTTTTACCTTTTTTTGTAAATCAAATAAGAATTGCAACGCTTCCATAGGGGTCATTGCCATAACGTCTAATTTATTGATTTCATCTATAATTTGTGTTTCCTGCATCATAAACATATCCACTTGTTTTGCAATATCTTCTGTTGCTTCTTTTGAAGTAGAGGCAATTTTTTTTGTTTTTTTAGCAATATCGGCAGCATTTAACTGTTTTAATATTTCTCCGGAACGACGTATCACTTTAATAGGCAATCCGGCCAGTCTGGCAACTTGTATCCCATAGCTGTTATTTGCACCGCCTCTTTGTATTTTTCTAAGAAAAATAATGTCTTCTCCTTGTTCTTCTATAGAAATTCTATAATTTTTTACTCCGGGAAGCTTATCTTCCAATTCTGTTAATTCATGATAATGTGTTGCAAACAATGTTTTTGCTCCAATTTGTTTTTGGTCAACAATATATTCCAATACAGCCCATGCAATGCTAAGACCGTCAAATGTACTGGTTCCTCTTCCGATTTCATCCAATATTAAAAGACTGTTTTTTGTAGCATTATTTAAAATATTTGCCACTTCTGTCATTTCTACCATAAAAGTGCTTTGTCCGGCAGATAAGTCGTCAGAGGCTCCCACTCTTGTAAAAATTCTGTCTACAACTCCTATTGTTGCCATTTCTGCCGGTACAAAGCTACCCATTTGTGCCATAAATACAATTAAAGCAATTTGACGCATATAAGTAGACTTTCCCGCCATATTCGGCCCTGTGATAATAGAAAGCCTTTCCTGATGCATATCCAAATAAGTATCATTTGGTATAAACTGTTCTCCTATGATTTTTTCAATCACAGGATGACGTCCGTTTTTAATATCAATTATACCATTTGAATTTACAACAGGCTTAACGTAATTCATTTTTTCCGCTATTTCAGCCAAAGATTGCAATACATCAATCATGGCTGTATATTGTGCAGAGGCTTGTATTCTTTCTACTTCATTGGCAACGGCATTTCTAATATCTGTAAATATTTTATACTCCAGCTCTATCACTTTTTCTTCAGACCCAAGTATCATCTCAGCCAATTCATTTAATTCTGGTGTAATATATCTCTCACAGTTGGACAAAGTTTGTTTTCTGATATATCTGTCAGGCACCTGGTCCAAATAAGACTTTGTTACTTCTAAATAATAGCCAAATACTTTATTAAACCGTACTTTTAATGTTTTAATGCCTGTTTTTTCTTTTTCTTCTTCTTCTAATTCTGCAATCCAATTTTTTCCTTCTTTTCTGGAACGCAAAAAAATATCAAGCTGTTCACTAAAACCGGTTCGAATCATACCTCCTTCTCTGACACTAATAGGAGGTTCTTCTACAATGGCTTTTTCTATCAACTCATAAATATTGTCTAACGTATCTAATTTTTGTGCAATTTCTTTTAAATAAGAACTATGACAACTGCTAATTGCTTTTTTTAAAAGAGGAAGTTTTTCTATGGATTGTTTCAATGCAATCAAATCACGTCCGTTTGCTGTTTGGTATACCACTTTACTCATAATTCTTTCAAAGTCGTACATACGATGGAGCAATTCTTTCAATTCTTCTCTTAGAAATAATTCATTTTTTAATTCTTCTACACTATCTAATCTTCTTTGAATTTCCTCAACTTGTATCAAAGGCTGTTCTACCCATTTTCTAAGCATTCTTGCTCCCATGGCTGTTTTTGTTTCATCTAATACCCAAAGAAGAGAACCTTTTCGGTCTTTTTCTCGCATTGTTTCAGTCAATTCCAAGTTTCTTCTGGAGGATATATCTAATACCATAAAATCACTAGAAGCATACCATTTTATTTTAGAAATATGATATAAATCATTTTTTTGTGTTTCATATAAATAACACATAAGTGCTCCACTGGCATTGATAGCACAAGTTTGATTTTTTAAACCAAATCCATCTAAATTTTTTACATGAAAATGGTCACATAATTTTTTAAATGCTGTTTGATGAGAAAACATCCATTCTTCACACATTGATAATTTTATATGAAAACGATTTTCAATTTCATTTGCTTTTTCTTGTTTTGAAAAAGCAATATTACATAATAATTCTGCTGGGTGATATTTTGCAACTTCTTCCATTACTTTTTCTGCTCCTTGCAAAAAAGGAAACTCCGTTGTAAAAAATTCTCCTGTTGTAATATCACAAACAGCTATGCCATATCCATTTTTTCCGGCAAATATAGTCATAATATAATTATTTTTTCTTTCGTCTAACGCACCTTTGTCTAATATGGTGCCTGGCGTAATGACTCTAATCACATCTCTTTTTACAATTCCTTTTGACGCCTTTGGGTCTTCTAATTGCTCACAAATGGCAACATTGTATCCCTTTTCTACAAGTTTTGCGATATAGCTGTCCGCTGAATGAAAAGGCACCCCGCACATAGGCGCTCTTTCTTCCTGTCCATAATCCTTTCCAGTCAATGTAATTTCTAATTCTTTTGAAGCAACTAAAGCATCATCAAAAAACATTTCATAAAAATCACCCAAACGAAAAAACAAAAGACAATGCTTATAATTTTTTTTAATTTGGAAGTACTGTTCCATCATAGGGGTGAGCTTTGCCATACCAATTCTCCTTTTCTTTTATGAATTAAAAGTAATACCCGAATCGCTTTACCAATTCGGGTATCTTATACTACTTAATGGCAGCCACCGCCACAGGAAGAACAACAGCTTGGATTGCAGCCTCCCGTTTGGCTTGGGTCATCACCAGCTAATGTTGCTGTCACAATAGAAAATACAGAATTCATAAATTGGTTAAATTTTGATTCTGCAGCAAATAAATTTGCAGCAGCAGGATTTGCTTTAATCACTTCACCTCTTTTTCTCATTTCTTCGGCAAAGGCTTTTTGTTCTTCTTCTGTTGTTTTTCCTGCAGCAAAACGAATCTCAAAATCCTCTTGCATTGCACTATATTCTTGTATTAATTTTACAATTTCCGTATCTGCTTCATAAACCTTTTTTGCTTCCAAAAGCTCTGCCACTTCCGGGGTATTCATCAGTTCTTTTCCCAACTGTCTTGCCAATTCATATACAGACGCCATTTTTTTCACCTTAAATCCTTTCTCCAATTACATAAAATGTTTTATTATCTATGATTTTTACAGGTACTATGCTGCCAATACAATCTTTTGTTCCTTTAAAATGTACTAATGTATTATCTTCTGCTCTTCCCGTTAAAATAGAAGCATCTTGTTTACTCACTTCTTCTACCAAAACATGAAGTATTTTTCCCACTTGTTTTTGATGAACCTCTGCAACAATAGGATTTAATACTTGAAGCAGTCTATCAAATCTGTCTTTAATCACATCTTGGGGTACTTGATTGTCCATAGTAGCGGCAGGTGTACCAGATCTTTTAGAATAAATAAATGTAAATGCCGTACAATATTGTACTTCACGGACTACATCCAATGTTTGTTGAAAATCTTCTTCTGTTTCTCCAGGAAATCCTACAATAATATCTGTACTAATTGTAATATCTTCAATAGCTTGTTTCAATTTTCTGACCAATTCTAAATAATGCTCTTTTGTGTAATGCCTATTCATCAATTTTAAAACGCTGTTGCTTCCGGATTGTATAGGCAAATGAATATAATTACAAACTTTTTTGCATTCTTTCATTGCCAAAATCAATTCATCTGACAAATCTTTGGGATGAGAAGTCATAAAACGAATTCTTTCCAGTCCTTCTATCTCATTAATTTGTCTTAAAAGCTGTCCAAAAGAAATAGTATTTTCCAAATTCTTTCCATAGGAATTTACATTTTGTCCCAAAAGCATAATTTCTTTCACACCAGTATGAACAAGTTTTTCTACTTCTTGTATAATATCTTCCGGTTCTCTGCTTCTTTCTCTGCCTCTGACATACGGTACAATACAATAAGAACAGAAATTATCGCAGCCATACATAATGTTAACAGATGCCTGAAATGTATTTTTATACACAGTAGGTAGATTTTCGACAATCTCTTTTTCCTCTTTCCAAATGTCAAAAAGTGTGTCTTTTGTTTCCAAACTTTCATACAAAAGTTCTGGTAATTTATATAAATTGAATGTCCCAAAAACAATATCAACATATTTGTATGATTTTTGTAATTTTTCAATGACCACATCTTGTTGTGTCATGCAGCCACAAATGGCTATTTTCATATTTGGATTTTGCTTTTTATAATATTTTAATCTACCCAAACGACCATAAATTTTATCTTCTGCATTTTCTCGTATGCAGCAAGTATTATATAGCACAAAGTCAGCCTTTTGCTCAGAAGGGCTTTCTGCAAATCCCATTGTTTCCAACATTCCAGCCAGCTTTTCAGAATCATGTGCATTCATCTGACACCCTGTTGTTAATAAAAAATAGGTCTGTTTTCTGCCTGTTTTTTGTTCTAAATCAGATAGATGACTTCTCATTTTTTGCATATATTCTCTTTGTTTTTCAAGTGCAATCATATCTTGCTTGTCATTTGTTTTATCAATACTCATACTTCCACCTTTTAAACTTTTTGATATATTTTGTAACTTGTATATTATAGCATAAAGAAAAAATTTTCTCAATATTTTATAACATCTATAAAAAAATGAATATAAATACTGTTTTTATACCAAAAATATTCAAATATAAAAAAAGAAAAAAATTTATATAATTTTCAAACATATATCAAATTATGATTTTTTATATTTGAGTCTATTTTAGGCTAACAAAAATTCCATATTCACAAATTCACTAAAAAAATGTATTTCTTACAGATGACATCTCTTATTAAATACTAGCAGATATCAATACAAAAGAGTATACCAAAATAAAAGTATACTCTTTTGTATTAACCTCTTTATCATTATTTTAAAGTGTCTTATAATGCATTTTCTTTATTTACTTCTATAAAATCATTTAGATTTTTATAACTCAAAAACTTTGATTGTATTGTTATTCTCTTAATCAAACTTATAATAATTTGATATGTAGATAATTTTATAAAAAGTAGACCTTTCTTATTTTCTATACTAAAGCTTTGTTTATTTATATCCTCTTTTCTAGTGGTATACATATCTTCCGTCAAAACGATACTCCTTGGCATACCTGCTACCAGTTGCTTAATTTATTCTATCATTTTTTACAGGTTGTTTTCTTTTTTATTTTAGAATAAATATATTTTTATCTGTTTGTAATAAAAGACTTTATCAGACTAAAATAGTAAAAAGAAATCCATATTAAAATATCTTTGTATCTTATTTTGTATCTTATTAAATTAACGTTTTTTTCTTGGTGCTACATGGATTGCTCCACCTTCCAGTTCTTCGAAAGCTTCACCCACTCCTTCGTTATAAGTTGGATGTGCACGCATAACTTTAAGAACATCAGAAACTGTCAATTTATTTTCAATAATTGTTCCAAATTCTCCAATCATATCTGTTGCTCTTGCACACATCATTTGTGCTCCAAGTACAACTTTACTTTCTTTATCGACAACAATTTTAATAAATCCCCTTTCTTCTTTTGAAATAAGAGATTTTCCATTGGCAGACATCATAAATTTTCCAACTTCTACATGAAGCCCCTTTTCTTTTGCTTCTTCTTCTGTAATACCAATACTTGCGATTTCTGGATCTGTATACACACAACTTGGTACAATATTTAAATCAATTGTAGGTTCTAGTCCTGCAATACCTTCCACTGCACAGATTCCTTGAGCGCTTGCTACATGTGCAAGTTGAATGCCTTTGATGACATCGCCGATTGCATAGACATGTTCCATGCTAGTACAGAATTTTTCACCTACAATAATTTTTCCACGTTCCATATCAACTGATATGCCTTCAGCAAAAAGTTCATCTGTATTAGCCGCTCTTCCCACCGCTGAAAGAAGATATTTTGTTTTTACATTTACTTCATTTTCTTTTTCTGTAAAAGTAACTGTAAAGTCTTCTCCGTCTTTTGAAATTTTTTGAACAGAGGCTCCTGTATGAATATCTACACCACGTTTTTTTAAAATCAATTTTAAATTCTGTGAAAAATCCTTATCTAAATTTGCTAAAAGCCTTGGAAGTGCTTCTATAATTGTTACTTTGCATCCAAGAGAAGAAAATACTGTTGCAAATTCCACACCAATCACACCACCGCCAATAATCACCAGTTCATCCGGTGCATGATCAAGCTGAAACATCTCATCACTTGTCATGATTCCCGAAAGTTCCATTCCAGGAATTGGTGGTAAAAATGGCTTTGAACCAGTTGCAATCAAAATATTTTTTGTTTGATACACACTTTCGCCATCTTCATTCTTAACAAGGACTGATTGATTTGTCAGAATCTGTGCTTTTCCTTTTATTTTTGTTACACCATTTGCTTTAAAAAGCTGTTCTACTCCATTACGAAGTGATGCAGATGTTTCTTCTTTATACTCTAAAATTTTATTGTAATCATATCTCACATTCTCTGCATAAACTCCAAACCGTTCCCCTTCTTTTGTCTGACGGTAAAGCTCTGCTGCATGAATCATTGCCTTTGTGGGAATACATCCTCTGTTTAAACAAGTACCGCCTGCTTCACGGCATTCTACCACAGCGGTATGAAGTCCAAGTTTTGCCGCTTTGATTGCTGATACATATCCTCCAGGACCAGCACCGATTACAATCAAATCAAATACTTCCTGCATTTTTATTCCTCCCTATATTGACATTTCTAAAATGTATTGTCAACATTGCTCACATCTGTTTTCTTTTTTATTGTCCTATAAAAAACTTTTTGAAATATTTTATAAAAATATTTCAATATATATTGAATGTGTATTAATATTTTTAAAATCTACCTATAATATCAATTTTTATTTTGTCATATCTATATTTGCATATGTAACATATTTTAAACGATATTTTTAGGGGCTTTATTACAAAGCCCCTATCATTATTTTGTATCTAAACACCCATTAGTCTTTACTAAATTATTCATTAAAATTTATGTCTTAAAATAGGATTTCTTGCTGCTCCAACCTCATCAAGTCTTCCGATTGGTGTACTTACCGGAGCCATATGAAGACTTTCGGCTGCTGTTTTTGCATCATGATAAAGTTTTCGGAATACTTCAATGGCTTCATCCAATATCTCCTTGGACTCTGTTTCAGTTGGTTCTACCATCAATGCTTCATGGACAATCAATGGAAAGTACATAGTAGGAGGATGGATTCCATTATCAAGAAGACCTTTGGCAATATCCATAGCAGATACTCCTGTTTCTTTTTTAAGACCTTCCAATCCCATGACAAATTCATGCATACATACTTCATCATAAGCCATATCATAAAGGTCTTTCAAACGATTCATCATGTAGTTTGCATTCAATACTGCATGGCTGCTTGCTTCTGGAATACCCTCTTTTCCAAGCGTCATACAATAAGTAAGTGCTCTTACTACAACAAGAAAGTTTCCATAAAATTCCTTTACACGACCAATTGTCTGAGGTGCATTAACAAAGTGATACTTTCCAACTTCGCCTTCCACCATATCTTTTGGAAGAAATGGAGCCAAAATTTCTTTGCATCCAACTGCTCCACTTCCCGGACCGCCGCCTCCATGAGGAGTTGAAAATGTCTTATGAAGATTCAAATGTACCACGTCAAATCCCATATCTCCAGGTCTGACTGTTCCCATAACCGCATTTAAATTTGCACCATCATAGTAACAAAGACCTCCTGCCTCATGAACAATTTTAGTGATTTGAAGGATGTTTTTATCAAAAAGACCAACTGTATTTGGATTTGTAAGCATCAGTCCTGCTGTATCTTCACCAACTACTTCTCTTAACTTATCAATATCTACACATCCATCTTCCCTAGAATCAATATTTATAATTTTATATCCTGCCATAGCTGCCGTGGCAGGATTGGTTCCATGGGCAGAATCAGGAACAATAATTTTATTTCTCTTTGTGTCGCCACGACTTGTATGATACGCTTTTATAAGAAGGATACCTGTAAACTCACCATGAGCGCCTGCCGCTGGCTGAAATGTCATATGATCCATTCCTGTAATTTCAGTGAGGTAATATTCCGCTGTTTTGAATACTTCCATACATCCTTGCACAGTAGATTGGGGTTGAAGAGGATGAATTTCTGTAAACCCTGAAAGGGCAGCCATATCTTCATTAATTCTTGGATTGTATTTCATAGTACAAGAACCAAGTGGATAGAAGCCATCATTCACACCACGTGATTTTTTTTCTAATTCTGTATAATGTCTGCTAATGTCATTTTCAGAAAGTTCTGGAAGATGTAAGTCTAATGTTCTTGTATCTTTTTCTTCCGGCATTACAATTGGCACATCACATTTTGGCAAAAGGGTTAAATGTCTGCCTGTACGGCTTTTTTCAAATATTAACATTATCTTACACCTCCTTTAAAATAGAAACGACTTTGTCAATTTCTTCTTTTGTATTCATCTCTGTACAACACCATAAAATAGTTCCATTAGAAAGCGGATATCCTCCTAAAATATCTTGTTCTTCTAAAGCTGACATTACCCGTTCAACGGGAGCTTTAGAGGTGGTAACAAACTCATGGAAAAATGCACCGTTATTTTTTACAGTATATCCAATCTTTTCCAATTCTTCAGCCATGTAATGTGCTTTTGACGTAGATTGAATTGCCGCTTCCTTAATTCCCGATGCTCCCATAGAGGCACAGTATACGCCAATGGCCAATGCACAAAGTGCCTGATTGGAACAGATGTTACTGGATGCTTTTTCACGTCTGATATGTTGCTCTCTTGCCTGTAGTGTAAGTACATAACCAACTTTTCCGCTATTGTCTGTGGTTTGTCCTACAATACGTCCTGGGAGCTGTCTTGTCATTTTTTCTGTACAAGCCATAAATCCAAGATATGGACCACCAAATGCAATAGATAATCCAAGAGGCTGACCATCTCCTACTGCAATGTCAGCGCCATATTCTCTAGGAGATTTCATGACAGAAATTGCAATGGGATTGACTCCCAAAATATATTTTGCACCTGCTTCATGAACAATTTCACCAATTTCTTTTGCCTCTTCCAACGTTCCATAAAAATTTGGATGTTGTACATAGACTCCCGCAACATCTGCACTCATATGTACTTTTAAATAATCCATATCAATTTTTCCGTCTTTTTCCGGAATCATTTCTATCTCCATTTCATTTCCAAAACAATAGGTCTTGATGGTATCAATAATATGTGGATGTGCTGTTGCGGCAATCAATGCTTTTTTGCGTTTTCTGTCTTTACACATTGCAACGCCTTCTGCTGCCGCTGTTGCTCCGTCATATACAGAGGCATTTGCAACGTCCATTCCGGTAAGTTCGCAAATCATTGTCTGATATTCAAAAATAGATTGCAAAACTCCTTGGCTCACTTCTGCCTGATATGGCGTATAAGCCGTAAAAAATGTTTCTTTTCCAATTACACTTTTTACAATAGATGGAATAAAGTGTTTATATGCTCCTGCACCACGAAAAATGGTTGGGAAAATCTTATTTTTTGACGCCATACTGGAAACTGCTCTTCTAACTTCTAATTCTGACATTCCTACAGGAATGTCAAGTCCATCTTTTAGCTTCACTTCTTCCGGCAAATGAGCATACAAATCTTCTATCTTTTCAAACCCACAAACTGCGAGCATTTCTTTTCTATCAGCATCACTATGAGGAACATATGAACCCATACCGTTTGTTGCCTCCTTTTCTTCTAACTGAATTTTAATATTTTTACAAACTTTCTACATAAGCTGTGTATGCTGCCGCATCCATTAAATTATCTTTATCAGTAATGTCTTTTACTTTTACAAACCATGCATCAAAAGCACTTTCATTGATAGAACCCGGAGCATCCAAAAGTTCTTCATTAATTTCACATACAACGCCGGATATTGGAGCTAAAATATCAGATACTGCTTTTACAGACTCCACATCAGCAAAGGCTTCTCCTACTTTCACTTCATCGTCTACTTCCGGAAGATTTACAAATACCAAATCTCCAAGTTCACTCTGTGCATAATCTGTAATACCAATGATAGCTATATCGCCTTCAAATTTTACCCATTCATGATCTTTTGAATACATCAATCCTTCTACTACATTCATTTTAAAATCCTCCTAAATTTAAAATATAGTCTTTGACAGATATGCTCTGTCTTTTTTAATTGCATGCCTAAAAATTAGTTTTTTCTTATGTATTATTATTGTCCTTTTTTATAAAAGGGCATTGCAACTACTTCTACTGGAATTTTTCTTCCTCTTACAGATACTTCCAGCTGTGTTCCGACTTCTGTATAGTGAATATTGATGATACCCATTGCAACTGCATATCCAAGATATGGACAATGCGTTCCGGACGTTGTATATCCTATCAATTTGTCGCCTGCATAAATTTCTTCATGTTCGCGAACAATTCCTCGTCCTGTCACTTTCATACCAACTCGTTTTCTTGTCAGGGCATCTTTTGCCGGAAGTTTATCTTTTCCAATAAAATTTTCTTTTTGCATCTTTACTCCAAAGCCAAGACCAGTTTCAATCGGATTGACTGTGTCATCCATTTCATGTCCGTACAGCGGCATAGATGCTTCCAAACGAAGTGTGTCACGCGCGCCAAGTCCACATGGAAGAATACCAAATTCCTTTCCTGCTTGCATAACGGCTTCCCACATAACAGGTGCATCTTTTGCCGCACAGTAAATCTCTACTCCGTCTTCTCCAGTATATCCTGTCCAAGATAAAATACATTTTATACCTGCTACTTCTGCATTAAATACCGCATGATAGTATTTTTTTGGAATATCCTCTTCTTTGGCAAGTTTTTTTACAATATCAAATGCTTTTGGTCCCTGAAGAGCAAGCTGTCCTATGGTAGAAGAAATATCTTCAAATTTCACTTCTCCAAACTGATGTTCACACATCCATTTAAAATCTTTATCTTTGTTTGCTGCATTTACAACAATAAAGTAACAGTCCTCTTTATATTTGTATACAATCAAATCGTCTACACAGCCGCCTTCTTCATTGCACATAGGACTATATCTTGCTTGCCCATCCACCATATTCGTAAAATCATTTGTCAAAATCATATTCAAATTATCAAGCGCGTCTTTTCCTTTGCATACAATCTCTCCCATATGAGATACATCAAAAAGACCCGCTGCAGTACGAACCGCCATATGTTCTTTTATAACGCCTGCTTCATACTGTACTGGAAGCAGATATCCTCCAAATGGAACAATTTTGCCATTATATTTTACATGTGTATCATAAAGTGGTGTTTTTAATTCCATATCTGTATCTCCTTTACTTTTTGCTTTTTTAGAAAATTATTCATATAATGGATATTTTGCACAGATTTCATTTACTGTCGCTCTAATTTCATCTGCTTTATCTTCAAAATCCGTTACTGTCATCTTAATCAATTTTGCAATCACTCTCATGTCATCTTCTTTCAGACCTCTTGTGGTAACTGCTGGAGTACCAATACGAATGCCACTTGTTACAAATGGACTTTGTGGGTCATTTGGAACTGCATTCTTATTTACTGTAATATAAACTTCGTCTAAACGATTTTGAAGTTCTTTTCCTGTAATATTCATATTCTGAAGATCTACCAGCATTAAATGATTGTCTGTTCCGCCGGATACAAGATGAAATCCTTCTTCTACAAGAGCTTGTGCAAGAGCTTTGGAATTTTTAAGCACTTGTTGCTGATATGTCTTAAATTCTGGTTTCAGCGCTTCTCCAAAACAAATTGCTTTCGCAGCAATAATATGTTCTAACGGTCCTCCTTGTGTTCCTGGAAAAATTGCTTTGTTGATTGCTTTTGCATATTCTTCTTTACAAAGAATCAGACCGCCTCTTGGACCTCTTAATGTCTTATGTGTTGTTGTGGTTACAACATCAGCATAAGGAACCGGACTCTGATGAAGTCCTGCTGCAACCAGCCCTGCAATATGCGCCATATCTACAAAGAAAATTGCTTCTACTTCTTTTGCAATCTCACTCATTTTCTGAAAATCAATTTCTCTTGGATATGCGCTTGCTCCTCCAACAATCATTTTTGGTCTGCATTCCAATGCAATTTTTCTAATTTCATCATAATCAAGATATCCCTCATCATTTATGCTATAAGGTACAAAGTGGTAAAGAATACCGGAAGCATTTACCGGCGAACCATGTGTCAAATGACCGCCATGATCAAGATTAAGTCCCATTACTGTATCTCCCGGTTTCAAAAATGCCTGATATACTGCAAGGTTTGCATTTGCGCCTGAGTGAGGCTGTACGCATGCATGTTCTGCACCAAACAATTTCTTTGCTCTTTCAATTGCAATATTTTCCAGTACATCTACCTCTTCACATCCGCCATAATATCTCTTTGCTGGATATCCTTCTGCATATTTGTTTGTGGGAACAGTGCCCATTGCCAACATAACTGCAGAACTTACAATATTTTCAGAAGCAATCAGCTCTAAATTTCTTCTCTGACGTTTTAACTCGCCATAAAGTGCCTTGCCTACTTCTTCATCATACTCTTTGATAAAATCCATTACATTTGTTACCATACTCATTTTGAACATCTCCTCTTTCTTGTATTTTATACAAAACATATTTCGTTTTTTTATACAATCATTATTTCAAACAACCATATAAAAAACAGATAGA
>DVLQ01000225.1 GCA_018715395.1 Candidatus Coprocola pullicola
AAAAGTAGGAGCATCTTTACAGGAGAAAAATTTACTTAATATGAAAATATAAATACAAAAATTTATGACAAATGTATTTTTGATATTCATAATTATTTTTCTCATACCAGTAAAAGAAATGAAAAAAACAAAGAGGACAAAAAACAGCAAAATCTTAAAAATTAAATTTTATGTTTATCAAAAGTAGGAGCATCTTTACAGGAGAAAAATTTACTTAATATGAAAATATAAATACAAAAATTTATGACAAATGTATTTTTGATATTCATAATTATTTTTCTCATACCAGTAAAGGGAATGAAAAAACAAAGAGTACAAAAAACGACAAAATATTAAAAATTAAATTTTATGTTTATCAAAAGTAACAGCGTCTTTATGAGAGAAAATGTTTTTGTTTTAATTGCATTTTCCCATAAGGAACTGTTGTCTATACCATTTTAACATAACAGAATCAAAATAAAAACAAGGAGTGAAAACATGAAAAGGAAGTTTAGTAAAGTAGTAGCAACAATATTAACCGGTACTATGCTGGCAGCTTTGGCAGGCTGTGGCGACAACACTTCGCCGGAGCAGACAGAAAGCACTGCAGATGATGGCAAACCTTCTTTTGTATTTGTCTGCACAGGACAGTTGGGAGATAAGTCTTTTAATGATTCTGCCAATAGCGGTATTACAGAAATTGCAGAATCTTTAGGATGTGAAACAAGGGTTATTGAAGTCGGGCGTGACCAGACAAAATGGGAGCCAACCTTCCAAGATTTGGCAGAAGAAGGAAAATATGATGTGATTATTACAAATGGCTCCAGTTCCGCAGAAGTAGTACAAAAAGTAGCAGAAGAATTTCCGGAGCAAAAATTTGTGATGTTTGATTCAGAAGTAGAAGAGGGAAAATATCCAAATTTATATGCTATTAGTTATAAACAAAACGAGGGGTCTTATTTAGCCGGCGTTTTGGCAGCTCTTGTCACAACGTCAGATATGCAGTATGCTAATGCAGACAAAAAAATTGGCTTTGTAGGCGGTTCTGAACACCCTATCATTACAGACTTTTTGGTAGGATATATTGAAGGAGCAAAATCAGTAGAACCGGATATCAAAGTATATGTTTCTTACATAGGTTCTTGGGACGATACTGCAAAGGGAAAAGAAACAGCTATTGCACAATACAATCAAGGCGTTGATATTATTTTTCCGGCGGCAGAACAGGCAGGATTGGGCTGTGTAGAAGCGGCAACGGAAATGAATAAATATATTATCGGCGTGGATTCTGACCAAGCAATGCTTTTTAAAGGTACGGATGAGGCAAAAGCAAATGTGATATTGACTTCTGTTCTCAAAGAAGTAGGAAATTCGCTTGTAAGAATGGCACAGATGGAGATGGAAGGCACAGTGCCTTATGGCAGTTTTGAAAGTCTTGGCATTAAAGAAGGCGGCGTAGGTATTGCAGTCAATGAATATTATGAAAAAAATGTACCTGAGCAAATTCGCACACAAGTCAGCGCAGTACAACAACAAGTTGTAGATGGCAATGTAGAAATTACATCTGCATTGGGACAAGACCAGACAAAAGTACAGCAAATCATTGATTCTGTTGCACCATAACAACAAAAATGTCCCCGAAGGAACGAGTTTCCTTTGGGGACAAATTATAACAAGAAAATATCATTTGGGAGTAGGAGATTGCTATGGAAAATGAAATATTGCGCATGGAACAAATTACAAAAATATATCCCAATGGCGTTATGGCAAATAAAGAGGTGAATTTATTTGTAAAATCCGGTGAAATTCATGCTCTAATGGGGGAAAATGGCGCAGGAAAAAGTACATTGATGAAAATATTATTTGGTATAGAACCAAAAGACAATGGAAAAATTTATTTTGAAGGAAAAGAAATTCATTCTCATAGTGCAGCAGAAACAATACGACTGGGTATCGGCATGGTACACCAGCATTTTATGTTGGTAGAATCTTTGAAAGTATATGAAAATGTTATATTGGGTATGGAGCCAAAAAAAGGGCTTTTTATAAACAAAGAAAGTGCTATACAGCTTGTAAAAGACATGGCAAAAAAATATAACTTAAATGTAGACCCTATGGCAAGAGTTTGTGACCTTTCTGTAGGCGTCAAGCAAAAAGTAGAAATTTTAAAAGTATTGGTTAGAGGAGCAAAGCTGTTGATATTAGATGAGCCTACAGCAGTGCTGACTCCTCAAGAAACAAAAGAATTGTTTGAACAACTGCTGTTGCTGAAACAAAATGGGCATACCATTATATTTATTTCTCACAAAATCAAAGAGGTAAAACAGATTTGCGATAATATTACTGTTTTGCGAGGCGGACGATACATTGGCACAATGGCGGTGGCAGATGCCACAGAGGAGGAGATTTCTCGATTTATGGTAGGGCGTGACGTTGTATTAAAAGTGCATAAAAAACAGCCAGAATTTGGAGATGTACTTTTAGATGTACAAAATGTAAGTTATACAAATCGGGAAAATAAAAAAGTACTGAAAAATGTATCTTTTCAATTAAAAAAAGGTCAGATATTAGGTGTGGCAGGAGTAGAAGGAAACGGACAAAATGAATTAGCCGAATGTATATTTGGATTTTATCAAAATGTGGAAGGAAAAATATTATTTCGGGGCGAAAATCTTTTGGAAAAAACAATACGTGACATTCGCCGTATCGGCGTTTCTTATATTCCGGAAGACCGTATGAAAACAGGCATTGCAAAAGATGTATCTATATGGGAAAATATTGTATCGGATAGAATTGATAGCAAGCAATTAAAACAAAGAGCATTTTTATCTACTAAAAAAATAAAAAAATTGGCAAAAGAATTGATTCAAGATTTTACAATACTTTGTAAAAATGAAGAACAACCGGCGGGTATGCTTTCCGGAGGAAATATGCAAAAAGTGGTGGTGGCAAGAGAATTTTCTTCTCAGCCAAAGCTTTTGATTGCAAACCAGCCCACAAGAGGAATTGACGTAGGCGCAAATGAATTTATATGGAAAAAGATTATAGAGCAAAGAGACGCCAAAAAGGGTATACTGCTGATTTCCGCCGACTTAAATGAAGTGCTGGAATTAAGCGATAGTATTATTGTTATGTGTGATGGAGAGGTTGCCGCTTATTTTGAAAACAGCAGTCAAATTACAGAGTATGAACTGGGATTGTATATGTTGGGTATCAAAAAACAAACGGAAGAAGAAAGGAGAGGGGCATAATGCATATCAAAAAAAATGCTGTGACCATGGTAGAAATACTTAGAACAATGGTGGCAATACTTTGTTCTCTTTTGATGGTATTTGCTATTATATTGCTTGTAAGCGACCAGCCCTTTTCTGCTTTAAAAGATTTTTTGATAGGTCCTTTGACTTCTGTCAGAAGAATGGGAAATGTGATAGAAGCGATGACGCCGCTTATTTTTACAGGACTTTCTGTGACAATGCTTTATCGAGCGGGATTGTTTAACCTGTCTATGGAAGGTGCGTTTTTTATGGGAGCAGTGGCGGCGACGGCAGGCGCATTGCTTTTTGATTTGCCTCCTATCATAAACTTGATTGTAGCAATGTCCCTTGGGACAGTGGCAGGAGGAATTGTAACATTAATACCGGGCGTGTTGAAAGTCAAGTGCCATGCAAATGAACTGGTTACCTCTTTGATGCTTAATTATGTTTGTTTGTATTTGGGGTTATACATTATTACAGAATTTTTTTATGACCCTCAGATGAATTCCAATTATTCTTTTCTGTTTGCAGATAGTATGGTTTTGCCAAAGCTTTTTTCCAAAACAAGAATCAATACAGGCACCATTATTGCTTTTGCTGCTGTGGGAATAGTATGGCTGATATTAAATAAGACATCCTTTGGATACAAAGTAACATTGGTTGGAAAAAATGATACCATGGCAAAATATTCCGGCATTGATGCTGGCGCTGTCATCATCGGTTCTCAACTATTGGGAGGCATGCTGGCCGGCTTAGGCGGTTGTGTAGAATTATTTGGTATGTATCAAAGATTTCAATATCAAGGATTGCCTGGATATGGCTGGGACGGAGTATTGATTGCTATTGTAGCAAGGTATCAAGCAAAATATATTCCCTTGGCGGCTTTGTTTTTAGCCTACCTTCGCATTGGAGCAGATATTATGTCCAGAAATACAGACATTCCCTTTGAAATTGTAAAAATAATACAAGCAATTATGATTGTATTAATATCTGCTCAGGCAATATTAAGCCGATACCGTCAAAAATTGGTGGTAAAAGAAGCAAAAGAATTGGAAGAAATGGGAGGAAAAGTAAATGGATAATATGTTAGATGTAATACTTTCAACAGACTTTTTCTTTACAGCCATTCGTGTTATGACGCCAATTTTGTTTGCGGCTCTGGCTTGTATGGTATTTACAAAAGGTGGTATTGATTCTATTGGCACAGAGGGAATTATGCTAATGTGCGCTTTGGCCGGACCTTTGGGCAGCTATGCAACAAAAAGCGCTTTTGGAGGGGTTGTCATTGCTATGCTTATCGGAGCGGCATTAGCCTGCTTATTTGGTTATGTGACCATTTCTTTAAAAAGCGAGCCTGTGCTTGCCGGCATTGCGTTAAATACATTGGCAAGCGGTTTGACTATATTTGTAATTTATTATGCCACAGGAGAAAAAGGTTCTACTCAAAGTTTGGCCAGTCCCACTGTGCCCAACATAGAAATTCCTTTATTAAATGAGATTCCTTTATTGGGACAAGTATTTTCGGGGCATAGTGTTTTAACCTATTTGGGGCTTCTGATTATGATATTGTTAGGCTTTTTTATTTATAAAACGCCGGCGGGATTACGTATTCGTTCGGTAGGAGAAAATCCTCAAGCGGCAAAGTCTGTGGGTATTAGTGTCATAAAATATAAATATATGGCATTGATTATGGCAGGCGCATTGTGTGGATTAGGCGGCGCATATATGTCTATGAGCTATGTTTCTTTTTTCTCAAAAGAGATGATTGCCGGAAGGGGTTTTATTGGTATGGCGGCAGAATCCATGGGCAGAGGAACGCCATGGGGAGTTACGCTTTCGGCATTGCTTTTTGGCGCGGCGGATTCTTTGGCAATTAGACTACAGCTGTTACAGCTTCCGGCACAGCTAATACAAACAATACCTTATGTGATTACGATTGCAGCCATTGCAATATATTCTTATTCTCGTTCCAAACAAAAAAGATAAAATAATATTAAAATAAAAATACTGTAATTATGTTTGAAACTATAATGGAAATGCTTATAAGAGAATATGTTTAGAGTTTTGCTGAAGATAGTCATTACATAAATTGTTATTGAATCATCAGACAAGGAAACGAATTTGAAAAAAACAAGTATAAAAAACATATTGATATTTTTGAAATAAGACTACTGCAATCAATCCCACTGGCTTTAGACGATGGGTTAAGGCAGCCAAAAGTATAAGATATGGAATGTCCAATTAACCTCTGTGAAGATAGTAAGCTGCAAAGTTGAGGAAACAGAAAGTCTATTGGCTTTGGACAATGGGTAGTTCACAGTGGTTTATGAATGAGGAAAAATATCGCTTTTATTGACAGCAAAAGCGGTTTTCATTTTGAAAAAGAAGTATATTGCTTTCACAGAATCTAAAATAAGATAAGGAGGTCATTTTGTGGCAAAAAAAGCATGGGAATACGAAAAAGAATGGATTACAAAGGCAATCCCTCCTAAAATAGAACAAGATTGTCAACAAGATTGGCTAAAGTATTTAGAAGCCGGAAAGGCTTCTGATGAAAAATTATTTCATGATTGGCTAAGCTTTGTACCCGGCTCAAAGGCGCCTTGCCATTTGGTAGTAGCGGCTATACAGAGTATGCACAACAAAGGATATGATGTAAGAGAGGCAGAAAAGTATATACAAGCCGGTTTACAGGCGGAAAAAGAAAAAGATGGAGCCAAAATACAGCAGATTACAGCAAAAATATATCGTATTTTGAATAAGGCAAAAAAAGATACCACTTCTTCTTACTGGAATTATAAAATCTACAAAACATGGGAAGATATAGAAGAAGAAGTTGTATTTCCCCAAGCAGTAGAAATCAATATATTTGAAGAAGCATTTGCAAAAAAAATACGGCACGGCTGGCTGGGTCAGCTCATTGGAGGTGCTTTGGGTACACAGCTGGAAGGCTATACTACGGAAAATATCAAAAAAAGATTTGGCAATATTGAGGGATATTTGAGAAAGCCTGAAACATATAATGATGATATTACATATGAATTAGCTTTTTTGGAGGGCTTTTGTGAAAAAGGGTATGACATTACATCAGAAGATATTGCAGACCAATGGTTAGCATTGATTGCAGACGGCTATTCGGCAGAAGAAATAGCATTGCATAATTTAAGGAGAGGACTATTGCCTCCGGAAAGCGGTGTCTATGGAAATTATTTTTCTGATTGGATAGGAGCACAGATGAGAACGCCTATTCATGGTATGGTGGCTCCCGGAAATCCTAAATTGGCCGCAAAGCTGGCGGTGTATGACAGCATCATTTCTCATTCCAATAATGGTATGATTGGCGGTATGTTTAATGCAGTACTGGTATCTCTTAGTTTTGTAGAAAAAGACGCCAAAACATTGATAGAAAAAACAGTGCAGCTTTTGCCTCAAAAAAGCCAGTATAGTGCAATAGCTTCTTTTGCACTGGAACAATGTAAAAAATATGAAACATGGCAGGAAGCATGGGCAGTTTGTGAAACATATTTGGAGGAATTTCATTGGATACATTCTTATCCAAATATGGCGGCGGAAATTGTGGCACTGTGGTATGGAGAAGGAGACTTTGAAAAAACCAGCCATATTATTTGTATGGAAGGAAGAGATGTAGACTGTACAGCTGCACCGGTGTTGAACGCCTTGGCAATACTAATTGATTTTGAAAAGGTTGATAAACAAAAATATGTGGCTCCTATTGGAGATACCATTTATACAATGATGAGAAAAATGCAAAAATTCACGATTGCTCAATTATGCGATAAAACAGTAGAAGCAGTTAGAAATGCTGTAAAAAGAAAGGATGAAAAACAATGAAAGTATTATTTGTAAACGCTTGTGCAAGAAAAGAGTCCAGAACATTAGAGCTTTGTAGATACTTTTTAGAAAAATATTTCCAATATCATAATGATGTGCAGATAGAAGAAATCAAAATTTGTGAGGAGAAAAATCTTCTTCCTCTCAATGAAGAAAGGCTTACCCTTAGAAATCAGTTGATTGAAAAAAAAGATTGGCAGCATACTATGATGCAATATGCCAACCAATGGAAAGAAGCAGATGCTATTGTCATAGGAGCGCCTTATTGGGATTGGAGCTTTCCTTCTATATTAAAAGTATATATAGAAAATATATTTATTTCTGATTTAACATTTGCTTATCAAGAAAATGGTTCTGTAGGACTTTGCAAGGGAGAAAAATTAGTGTATATTACTACAGCAGGAGGAAATGCTCAAAGCAATATGGGATTTGATTATATACAATGTGTTATGAAAGAATTAGGGAAATATCAATGTCAGTATATTCAGGCAAGTAATTTAGATGTGATAGGAAATGATGTTGAAAAAATATTAGAAAAAACAAAAAAAGAAATAGAGGAATTTGTAAAAAATTGGTAATGAATAAAGTAAAATCGATACAGTTGTTTTAAATTGCTCAAAAATTTTTTTGATTTTATAAACCAAGAAGTTCTGAGATTTTCAATAGGATAGAACTTCTTGTTTTTTGTGAAACTGTTTAAAATTTTGTTTTAAAAAAGAACAACAGCTTTATATCAAAAGATTTTGCAATGATAATAGAGTGTTGTTGCAACAGGAGAATATTTTATAGTTTTTAGATTGTTATGTACAAAAAATTACGAATCAATCATAACTATATAGATTTTGTAAATTTATAAAATTTTTGGGATTTTTAAGAATAAATTTCTATTCAAATATCGTACAATGTGCTATGATATGAAAATATCAAAGAAATGTAAAGGAGATAGT
>DVLQ01000226.1 GCA_018715395.1 Candidatus Coprocola pullicola
CAAAATATATTTCAGAAACATTTCTATGAAAAAATATATATTGTATTTTTCTCTTTTGTACTTCATCTGTTGTATCAGATTCTTTTGTATTTTTATATCCAACCAAAAAGGGATTATACCAAAATTTGCATAGGATTTTCTAACAGCTCTTTAATGACTACTTCAAACTTTGCCGCAGTAGCGCCATCGATGAGTCTATGGTCAAACGTAAAGGAAATACGCATAAATTGTCTTTTTGAAATATTTCCTTCCTCATCCATTACTAACTCATCTTGCACCGCACATACTCCTAAAATACCCGAATCAGGCTGATTGATGATAGGGTCAAATGTTTCTACACAAAACATACCTAAATTAGAAATAGAAAATGTAGAACCTTTATATTCTTCCAGACCTAATTTATTTGTTCTTGCTCTTTCTGCCAAATCTTTTGCCGTTTTAGAAATTTCGTCCAATCCCATTTTGTCGGCATCCTTTATGACAGGAACAATCAAGCCTTCCTCTAAAGCCACCGCCATACCTATATTTACATGAGCACGTTTTATAATTTGGTCTCCATCCATGCTTACAAGAATATGTCTATTTTGTTTTAGAGCTTTTGCCACTGCTTTTATAATATAATCATTCAAAGAATATTTTACATTGAGTTCTTCATTTATCTTTTTACGCAAGGCAACCAAATCCGTCACATCAATTTTTACATTTTGTGTCACTGTAGGAATTTCTCGAGCGGATTTTGTCATTCTTTCTGCTACCACTTTTCGCATTCCTGTCATTTTTATAACTTCATCGCCCTCCATCAATTCCAATGTACTTGCTTTAGAAGAAACATTTGTCGACATTGTTGGGGTAGTTTCTGTAATAGGTGCAGAAACTGTTTTTGTGTTTTCTGCTGCTGATAATATGTCTTTTTGTACAATACGCCCCATAGGACCGGAGCCTTTTATTGTGGTATAATCTACACCCAATTTTGCTGCTGTTTTTTTGGCTAGAGGAGATATTTTGATTCTATTTCCATTTTGTATTGTCAAAACCGGTTCTGTTGGCTGTTGTATTTGTGTTTGTTTTGGTGCATGTTCCACAGCTTTTTGCGATATTTCTCCCTCCACTGCTTCACCTGCTTGCCCAACATATGCCAAAAGTCCTTTTACAGGAACGTCTTCTCCTTCTTGTGCTACAATTTTTAACAATATTCCGTCATATTCGCTGACAACTTCACTTGTCAGTTTATCCGTTGTAATTTCTAAAAGCACATCCCCTGCTTTCACGGCGTCGCCTTGTTGTTTTATCCATTTTGTAACAGTGCCTTCCTCCATTGTCAGACCAAGCTGAGGCATTTTAATTTCAAAAGCCATGTTTTTTCCCTCCTTTACTTATTGAGAACTTTTTTAACTGCTTTTACAATATCAGCCGGATGAGGGAAGTTTTCATCCTCTAATGTAGGACTAAAAGGAGAAACAATGTTCAGTCCGCAAACACGTTCTACAGGCGCATCTAACTCATCAAAGAGTTCTTCCGCTATTTGTGCGGATATTTCTCCTGCATAGCTGCCTCTTTTTACTTCTTCAGAAACAACAATCACATTATGTGTTTTTGATACAGACTTTACAATCGCTTCCCAATCCAAAGGCACTAATGTACGCAAATCTAAAACTTCCACATTGATACCCTCTTTTGCCAGTTCTTCTGCTGCTTCCAATGCAAAATAAACTTCTCTGCTCCAAGTAATAATCGTTAAATCTGTTCCTTCTCTTTTTACCTCTGCCTCTCCAATAGGGATTGTATATTCTCCTTCCGGAATTTCCTCTTTCTTTGCATAAAGGAGCTTATGTTCTATAAACATTACAGGGTCATTGTCACGAATGGCAGATTTTAAAAGCCCCTTTGCATCCTTTGCAGAAGAAGGTGCAATCACTTTCAAACCGGGCATATGGCAAAACATATTTTCTAAGCATTGAGAATGCTGTCCTGCATTTCTTCTGCCTGCCCCCATAGGTAGACGTAATACCATAGGAACCGTTGCCTGACCACCTGTCATATATCTCATTTTTGCCGCCTGGTTCATAATAGGATCTGCCGCTACCATAATAAAATCGTCATACATCAGCTCCACCACAGGACGAATTCCTCTCATAGCCGCTCCTACCGCCATGCCGCAAAAGCCTGATTCTGAAATGGGCGTGTCAAAAACACGATTTTCTCCAAATTCTTCTTGAAAGCCAACGGTAATGCCAAATACATTTCCCATTTTTCCCATATCTTCTCCCATGATAATGACATTTTCATCTCTTAACATTTCCTCATGGAGTGCCTCGCCAATGGCTTTGCTAATACTTAATTTTTTACTCATCTTACAACACTCCTTTCATTGTCTGAAGAATATACATCTGTTATGGCCTCTGAAGGGTCTGGATATGCAGACTGATTTGCAAATTCATATGCAGCCTCCAATTCTTCTTCTACAGCTTTTTCTATAGCAACAATTTCTTCTTCTGTTGCAATTTTTTCTTCTGATAATCTTTTTCTCATGTTAATAAGAGCATCTTTTTGATGAGCTTGTTGCATATATTCCTTTGGTCTGTAATTTGCCGGATCTCCACAATAATGTCCTTGATGACGAAATGTCATACATTCTACAATAGAAGGACCATTGCCTGCTCTTGCATAATCCACCGCTTCTTTGACTGCTTCATATACTGTAATGGGGTCGTTTCCGTCCACTGTTTTTCCCGGAATATCATATGCTTTTGCTCTTACTGCAATAGTATCTGTATTTGTCACACTATGTATATTGACTGAAACGCCATAACCATTGTTTTCACAAAGAAATACTACCGGCAATTTCCATGCCGCCGCCATATTAACAGCTTCATGAAACGTACCTTGATTGGATGCGCTGTCTCCAAAAAAGCATAGAGTGACATGTTTATCTCCTTTTATTTTTGACGCCAGTGCAGAACCTGCCGCAATGGGAATACCTGCTCCAACAATACCATTTGCACCAAGACTGTGCAGTCCCGCTACGTCGGCAATATGCATGGAACCGCCTTTTCCTTTGCAGTAACCTGTCTTTTTACCAAAAAGCTCCGCAAGCATTTTGTCTAAATCTGCCCCTTTTGCAATACAATGACCATGCCCTCTATGGGTTGAAGTCATATAATCTTCTTTTTCCAGTGCAAAACATGCTCCTGTTGGCACTGCTTCTTGACCAATACAAAGATGTATATTGCCTGCCAGCATACCTTTTGTAAAGCACTCTGCCGCTCTTGTTTCAAAGGCTCTAATGCGAAGCATCATTTTATACATATCCATAAGCATTTCTTTTGCATACTTTTTCTTACTCATGAAAATTCACCCTTTTCTTTAAAAATACTTTTTAATACTGTTTTGGTGCAAAAATAGGAACTTCTAAATTTTCATCATACTTACGTCCCATTGCAATCCCTTCTAATTCTGCAATCACCATATCTGTTGTCAAAAGTACTTTTGTACCTTCTATCAAATGACCGCCATGTCCTGTGCCATGCTGGTCGCTTAAACTTACATGAACATGAAGCAATATATTTTCATCGTCATCATGACAAATCATACCTGAGATATTTGTTAATTCAATAGGACCATATAATGTTGTAGGATTTCCATATCCATATCCTGCCTTTTTGTCTTTTAAAGGTACTGGGTTACAAAAAACAGCGCCGTCTAAGCTTCCAATACCGCTTAAAATAATACCATTTTTTATATTTTCTTTTTCACAAACCTCCTTTAAGCCGTTTAAAACGTCCATACCAGGTTTTAAGCGGAATGCAATTACACGTTTGATTGTACCTGTTGCCATTTTAATAGACTGTGTCATTTGTATCCCTCCATTTTTATTGTATTCATATTATATATTTTGTATTCAAATTTTAACATTGGTATTCCCATATGTCAATATAAGTATCTTATTTTATACTTGTATTTTCTAATTTTGTCAGTTTTCACAGTTTGTAGTTTCTATTTTCATTAAAATACACAAAGCATTTTTTGAATACAAAATTTTAATTATAAAATAAATTGTTTTCCTCTTTCTAGCAATGCTATGACTCTTTTATCCGTTTGTTTTTCCAAATCTCTTTGCAACCATTTTCTCATTCTCATTTTATCATCTTCTTCAAATGGAATATGATAAACCACATTTATTTTGCTATTCAATCGTTGCAGTATTTTTTGTCCTTGTTTACTGTGATAAAATAAAGGATTTACAAAAATAGCTTCCAACGCAATTTCATTGATTTGATAAAAATATTCTGTTGTAAAATCTACATCGGCTGTAATCAATAGCTTTTTGTCACAAAAACTTAACAAAAAACAAAAATGAGGCACATTTTGGTAAACTTTATCCAAATGTCTTGTTTGAAATGCTTCTACAAAAATATCTTTTTCCAGAAAAAACTTTGTTCTTTTAGCATTTTTTTCATCTAATAAAGCACACGGTATTTTCATTTGTTCTAACATTTTTTTGAGAGTTTCCAAGCTTTTTGAACCATTTTTAGGCATAAAAACAGCTTTTGGTTTTTGGTAGGATATATATTGCATAGTTCTTTCTGGTGAAAAATGATCTCCATGCTCATGTGTAAACAATAAATAATCTATATTTGAAAAAATTCCATTTCCCATTTTTAAGTCCTGCCATTGGTTTGTAGTCAAATTACTAAAAATATGTCCGTTTTTATCATATATACCATCAATCAAAAATTTTACTTCACCAAACTGTATTAATATTGCTGTATTTGCCAAAAATGTTATTGTAATATTATTTTCCAATGATACCCCACCTGTCCTATCTTTCTAAAAAAATGCCACATGATTTTATCTATCATGCAGCATTTTTTATTTTTATTTTTTATTGTAAAAGGCTTGGTAATAAGAGTGTTGTCTGAGGAACGTATGTGATGATTAACAAAACAATAATTGAAATCAGCAACATTGGCATCAAAGCTTTTAACGTTTTAACCAGACTTGTTTGTGCAATCTGATTGGTTAGTAACAAACAAATACCTACAGGAGGCGTTACCAAACCAATGCAAAGATTAAAACTCATAATAATACCAAATTGTAATGGGTCAATGCCAAATGCTGATAATAACGGAAGTAATATAGGCGTCATCATAATGATTGCCGCATTTGCTTCCATAAGCATACCAATGATTAAGAATAAAATATTCAATAATAACAGTATCACAATTTTACTGTCTGTAAAAGAGCTAAAGAATTCTAAAACCAGTTGAGGTAATCCAGATGTTGTTACAACATAACTGGAGGATTTTGAAATACCTACTAACATTAAGATAGTTGCCGTACTAATAGCGCCTTCTACAAATACTCCGGAAATATCTTTCCATTTCATATCTTTGTAAACAAACAAACTGATTACCAAAGCATATACTACAGCTACTGCCGCTGACTCTGTTGGTGTAAAAATACCGCCAAAAATCCCTCCTAATATAATCACCGGCATAAGCAATGCCCAAATACTTTCTTTAAAAATGTGCAATACTTCTCTTGCTGTTTTTCTTTCATGGGCAGGCAAATCATGCTTTTTACCATAAAATAAAGCATATATAATCAAACCAAGCGCCATTAAAATACCAGGAATAACAGAACCTATAAATAGTTTAGAAACAGATAAATCTGTTATGCTTGCATATACAATCAATGTAATAGAAGGAGGTATAATAGGTCCTAATATAGAAGCCATACCTGCAATGGCCGCCGCGAAATAACTGGGGTATTTTTCCTCCTGCATAGCCGGAATGGTGGTACCGCCTACAGCAGACGCTGTAGCAACGCCGGAACCGGAAATGGCTCCAAACAATGCAGACGCCAATACTGTAACAACCGCCAAGCTTCCCTTGATCCAGCCAATCAATGCATTTGATACATCAATAAGCTTACCAGTAATACTTCTGGACATAATATTACCGGCTAGCATAAAAAACGGTATTGCCAACAAAGAACTAGAATTCATACCTGCAAACAGTTTCTGAGGAAGTACAATAAAAGGCATATCTGCCATGTTTAATGCAACCAATGTTCCAATGCCTAATGCCAGATAAATGGGAATGCCTAATATAGATAATACCAGCAAAGCAATAATAACAATTAAACCAGCGCTCATTTACAGCACCTCCCCTTTATTGATTTTTTGGATTTCTTGTAATTGTTTCATGATTACTTCAATGGAAGTCAATATCATCAAAACAGCTCCGATTGGCATACAAGCATAAGGGATTGACATCGGTACCTTTAATCCGGCTGAAATATTGACAGATGCCGCTTGACACAATACAATAGAATATCCAAAAAGAAATATCAAAAATACAATTCCAAGTACTGTTGCTACAATGGTAAAAATACATTTTGTTTTTGGTTTTAGTATTCCAATGAGTGCATCTACCTGCAAATGGGTATTTTGTCTTGTAGCAATGGCTGCTCCAATCATAACATCATAAATGAATAAATATCTTGCTAATTCTTCACTCCATGCATTTGAAGCAGAAAATACATATCTTAATATAACTTGATAGGCAATAACAATAATCATAAGGGCTACTGTGATGACTAAAAATATTTTTTCACAGCTTTCTATTGCATCTAAAAACTTTCCATATGCCTTCATAATTTTCACCTCTACCTCTATTTCTTTTATCAGCTTTCTGTGCCAACAGCTTTAATTCTTTCTACCCAATCAGACAAGTAAGGGAATTTTTCATCTGCAAAATCTGCAAAATACTCTGTAAAAGCTTCTGTATCCACTTCAACTATTTCACAGCCTTTTTCAATCAATTCTTGTTCTGCCACTGCTTCTTTTTCAAGCTGTTGCTGCCCTACAACCTCTCCGGCATATTCTGCCGCTTCTACCACTGCTTGTTGAATATCTTCTGGTAAATTATTAAAATATTCTCTATCCATAACAATCAGGTTACAACTATATACATGATTTGTTTTTATCCAATATTTACATACTTCATCAAAAGCGTAGTTCAAAGAGTCTGTCATAGGATTTTCTTGCCCTTCAACTGTTTTTTGTTGTAATGCTGTATAAGTTTCTGTCATAGAAATAGGTGTTGGAGCTGCATGCAGCCATTTCCAAGTTTCCAAATACATCTCCAAGTTTGGCGCACGTAATTTAAAACCTTTAAAATCTTCTATATTTTTCATTTCTTTTGTTGCCGTTACAATTCTGGGACCTCTGTAGGTACCGCCTATCAGTTCAAAACCAGCGGCTTCTCCTACTGTATCTTTTATTTCATCACCCAGTTCACTGTTCCAAACTTCCATAAAATGATCATAATCACGGAACAAATAAGGCATTGCGTCAATATTTGCCAATTCTGTAAAAGTAGACAATGTTCCTACTGATTCAACCATAACATTGGCAACGCCAAATTTCATTCCTTCCAAAACTTCAGAAGTTGTGCCAAGACTGCCGCCGCCGTAAAGGTCAACTGTTACACGTCCATTTGTTAATTCTTCTACTTTTTGTGCAAAAAGAGCTCCTGTATCATAAGCATTGTCTCCTTCAGAAGAATTTAATGCCATTTTCCATGTATATGTACCATCAGGGTTAATTCCTAAACCATTATTGCAACTAGTCAATCCTACTGTTGCCATTATTGTTGCTGAAATGAAAGCGATAACTCTCTTTTTCACAATACTTCCTCCTCTCTCATTTGCAATCAGAATTAGCCGTCCATTGTAACGCCACCGTCAACGTCGCTAATTTCTCCTGTTACAAAACTTGCTAAATCAGATACATAAAATAATATCACATTTGCAATTTCTTTTGGGTTTGCTCCCCTTGCAAGAGGTATGGTTGCCAAAATCCTATTTAACTTTTCTTCTCCCATATTTGCAGTCATAGGCGTCAATGTTAAACTTGGGCAAACCCCATTACAAGCAACTCCATAGCTAGCGCCTTCTCTTGCAACAGCTTTTGTCAATCCTATCACGCCTGCTTTAGAAGCTGCATATGCGCTGGTTCCTAAAAGACCGCCTCCTCTTTTTGCCGCTACAGACGCTACGTTTACAATTCTTCCATAACCATTTTTTTTCATGGATGGATAGATTGTACTAATTGCTGTATACACTCCTGTTAAGTTGATAGCAATAACCTTATCCCATTCTTGTTGTGTTACTTCATCAAAAGGCACTGTACTCACAATTCCCGCATTATTAATCAGTCCATGAATCTGATCAAAATCTTTTACAATTTGACCAAATACTGTTCTAATTTCTTTACTGTCTGCCAGATTTACTTTATAAACGGAAACCTTATCTTTTCCCAATTCTTCTTTTACGGCTTCTGCCGCCTCCTTATTTAGATCAACAATGATTGCGTGTCCACCGCCTTCTACAATGCCTGTTGCAACAGCTTTTCCAATGCCGCTGGCGCCACCGGTAACGATAATAGATTTTCCAATAAAGTCCATAAAATTACACCTTCCTTTCTGTATTCAAAAATACTATAATATTTTTTATTTTTATATTTTTTGAATACAATTTTTATTTTTTGAATCTATAATATGATTTTAGTACTCATCAGTATAAAAGTCAATTCAGTTTTTATAAAATTTTATCAAAAATATATTTTTGGAAGAAATGACCAAAATATATTTCATAACTTTTGTATAATAATTCGACATGATACTATCAAAAAATTATTTATAAATCATATTTTAAAAAAATTCCTAACTGAAATGAAATATTACTATAGTCAAAGCTAATATGTTTGTGTATAATGAAACTACGAAGATTTTATTAATGGTATTTTTAGACAATAACAGGAGCTGTAAAAAAATGAAACTTTCAGAATCATTACAAGATTATGCATTTCAAGAAATTAAAAAACGAATTCAAAATGGTGATTATTCTCCCGGAACAAAATTAAATACACAAGAAATCTCTATATCACTAGGCATCAGTCGCTCTCCCGTTTTAGCTGCAATCAACCGTTTGATTGCTCTGGGTTTGGTCGAAGCAATTCCAAGAAAGGGTGCCGTTGTTGCCAAATTATCTGTTTCTCAAATTAGAAATATTATAGAAGCAAGACAAATGATGGAGCTTTTTTGTGTAAAATTGGCTATCAAAAATGTAGACTATCACCCTCTTATATTAAAGGAAATGGAATCTATTGTAAAAGATTTTGAAACTGCATTGGAAGATGGCTATCCTGCCGCGGCTGATCTGGATACAAGATTTCATACTCTTTACATTGCACTTTGCGGCAATCAACAGATTATAAAATTTTATGAATCCAATTGGAGTGTAGGAACCATGTTTTATTTATACGGCATTGCACATATGCCTCTTTCTCATCATGAAACTGCCTTTTTTCATCACAAGGAAATATTAAATGCTTTAAAAACAAAAGATGAAGAAACATTATATAAAGCCATTGAAACACATATGAGTATTATTTATGAAACATTGGAATGGTATTCTCAAAATGTAGAGTAATTTTATAAAATCAAAACCACTTGATAAATTGAGGGTGTAAATTAAAAGCAGATAAATGAAAACAACCATTTGTCTGCTTTTTCTTTTTGTTAAAATAGTCATAATGTAATGAAAATGAAAAAAAGATAAAAGAAGTATCCTTGGACACCGAATCAAAAATCTGAAATTGTTCACAAACACATTGACAAAAACTATAGTCTTCTGTTCCTTACTTATGCGTAAATACATAAGTCTGTCCGCTATCCCCTTGTGCTAACTGCTACTCTTAAAAAGATTTTCCCACTCCAGTGTCTACTGTTCTGCTCGTTAATCTTTTTTTATGTAATTGGCTATATATTATATACATTTTTTACTGCTGTATCAACATAATAAAATGTGCTATTTCTATATTTTTCACTCATAAAATTGCTCCTACCACATCTTATTTTTAAATATGTCATAAAATTTGATATTATTATTTTAGACAGTATCTCTATAGACATATCTACATGATTTGGACAAACTTCTGTTTTCAGCATATTCGTACCTTTCCGTTTACACAATTTTCTGAATAGTTCCCCTATTTCTTTCCTTTTTTCATAATAAAATACTTTTTTGTGCTATACTTTGATACAAACACAATATGCTATTTGTAATTTTATTCTGTATGTCACAAACTATGTATATCTGTAATACCCATATCACTTCTACCTCAACGCCGGAAGGCCTTTTTGACCCACCATACCACACCTATCTAACGTATAATTTTCTTTATACAAAAGACCATTGTAAATTCATTACAATGGTCTTTTTCATTATTTCAGTCAGCTTTAAAAGTTGTCTTATATTTTTATTTCCAAAAAATATTTATTTATCATTTTATAGAAACTCATAACACGCTATTTTTCATTCAAATACTATACAGCAATCATTTCATAACGACTATCAAAAGCCTGCTATCATAAAATATTAAATCTCTATCAGTTCTGTCACTTTTCAAAATAGATACATAAGGCAATCCTGATTGTTCTTGTTAAATTGTTTCTATAAAAAGATTTAAATTTTATTTTAATCATGCCACCTTATATTGCTTCACTTCTTTCAAAATGGAACAGTAATACAAATATAATGTGCATTTTATCAGTGTTTTTACCATAATGATGACGCCTATTAACATCATAATACAGTATATTCTTTTTACTTCTACAATTTGTTTCTATCTTCAAAAGTTAAAATACCTATTTACTGTCACAATTATATTTTTTTCTCCATTTTAATAAAAATGCTGAATTTACAATGACAATGACAGAACCGGCATTATGTACCAATGCGCCTACAACAGGGTTTAATATACCTGTCATTGCTAAAATAATGGCAATAAAGTTTAATAGCATAGAAAAAGTTAAGTTACATTTTATGGTAATCATCATCCTTTTTGCTAAATACAGCAAATGAGGTAATTGCTTCATATCATCATTAACAAGAACAATATCCGCCGCATCTACTGCCACATCACTGCCAATTCCTCCCATAGCAATGCCTACATAAGCTTTTTTTAAAGCCGGAGCATCGTTTATACCATCGCCTATCATACAAACTTGTTCTTTTTTATTTTGGTAATTTGCAATGTAATTTAATTTATCTTCAGGTAAACAATTAAAATAGAATTGTTCCATTTCTAACTGCTTTGCAATATGCTTTGCCGCATTTTCGTGATCTCCTGTTAAAAGAACAGGTACTACATCTGCTTTTTTTATCTCTGCTATTGTCTTTGGAGCGTCCTCTCGCAGTGTATCCGCCAACGCTATAAAACCGGACAGTTTGTTTTCCAAAGCAACAAATATAATAGTACATCCCTTCTGAAAATAATTTTCTGCTTGTTTTAACGCTTCATGGGGAATAGAAATTTGTTTTTCCTGCAACAATTCTATATTTCCCGCAATGACTTCTTTTTCTTTTACAACTGCTTGCACACCGCGTCCCGGAATCATTTGAAACTGTTGTTGCGAAACAACGTCATCTTGATAATGGTTTTCATAACAGCGAAGAATTGCTTTTCCCAAGGGATGTTCTGAACGTTGCTCTGCACTGGCCGCATACATATAAATTTCTTTTTCAGAAACATTCTGTGCAATACTTTCTACTGCTACTACATTTGGAGTACCATATGTCAATGTGCCGGTTTTATCAAATGTAATATAACGCACTGCTGCTAAACGTTCCAAAGCGTCTCCTTCTCTTACAAGAAAGCCATGTTTTGTGGCATTTCCAATCGCTGCCATAATAGCAGTAGGCGTTGCTAAAACCAATGCACAAGGACAAAACACAACCAATATAGTAACAGAGCGAATGATTTCGCCGCTAATCAGCCATGTTAATGCTGCAGATATTAATGCAATGACAACAATCCATGTTGCCCATTTATCTGCAACACCGACAATTTTTGCTTTTTCTGCATCTGCTGATTCTACCAAGCGAATCATACGTTGTATAGAGCTGTCTTCCCCCACCTTTGTTGCTTTCATATCAAAAGAACCAAACTGATTTATGGTACCACTGGATACCTCATCTCCAACTCCTTTATCTACCGGCAAAGATTCTCCTGTCATAACAGCTTGGTTAATAGAAGTTTTCCCAGACTCTATTACACCATCTACCGGAATGGTTTCTCCCGGAAGTACACGAAGAATATCTCCAATTTGCACTTGTTCTGCCGGAATGATTTCTTCCGTTGTTGCATTGATTCTTCTGGCAGTACGAGGCGTCATATGAACTAATTTTTCAATACCGGCTCTTGCCTTTGCCACTGTCAAATCTTCCAGCAATGCTCCTAACTGCATGATAAAAGCCACTTCTCCTGCTGCAAAATCCTCTCCTATCAAAACAGAAGCAATCAAAGCCATTGATACCAAAACGTCTGCTTTGATATCAAAAGCTGTTATCAAGCCAATGACAGCTTCCAATATAATAGGTATGCCGCATAATAAAATAGCAATCCATGCAACATCAAAAGGTAAAAACTGCATATCCAAAATACTTACCAGCAAAGCAATACCAGAAAGGACTAAAAATACAATATCCCTTTTTGTACCACCCCACTCCAAAAGCGTTTCTAATTTTTCCAAAAAAATACCTCCTTATTATAGCTATACCCCTATAGGTATTTTAATTATATGAAATATTATACCTATAGGGGTATGGGCTGTCAAGAAATAAAAAAGAAAATCAGCTTTAAAAATAAGCTGATTTTTATATTTTTTCGTATCAAAAACTGCAAAGCAGTCTTTTACAACTACTCGCTCTTCTGGTAAGAGGAAAGCTTAGCACATACAAAATAGGGCCACAAGTATTATATCGTTTTTATCCAAAAGTAAAGAAAAGCATTGATTATCAATTTGGTGAAGCTATTCAAAAATGATAAAAGATTTATGACAATAAAAAGCAAAATCATAGAAGAGTATATCATCACATACATCTTTTGGCAAAGATACCGCCAAAAATGAGAGCATCGTCATTTATGGAGTATTTGAAAGGAAAGAGTGCCATAATGATATGCAACCCACACGCATAAAATATAAATTTCTGGACAACTACTATGTGAGTACAGTTGTTCTGAATACAGCAACGATATGCAAATATATAAGAGAACAACAAAAGCAGTATCAAATAAAAGACAAGTGAAATACAAAAGAACTCTTTTAAGGATAGCACAAAATCATACCACCAAGGCATAAACGAAGTGAAAGCCAGCATTATTTAGGCGCTGGCTATTTTATATGCCTTGATAGGTCTAATGCAAACCACGTCTTTTAGGAGTGGTTCTGATTTTATAATCAAATCATATTAGCAAAACGTTCTACTGCTTTTGTAAAGTTTGCAATGGTTTTTTCAGCATCGCCATGTTCAATGCCATCTCTTACACAATGGTTGATATGCCCTTCCAATACTACTTGTCCAACTTTATGTAAAGCAGATTTTGCTGCATTGATTTGCGCCAAAACATCTTCACAAGGTACATCTTCATCCACCATCCTATCAATAGCTTGCACCTGCCCTATTATTTTTTTTAAACGACGATGTAAATTTTCAGAATCCATACACTGTTTCATCATAAGCACCTCCATATTTCTTTAGGGGATATTATTAAACAGTTTTTTCATTTTGTCAAGAAGCCTTATTGAAAACCACTCTTATTTTTCTGTTATAAAAATCAGAACCACGCCTAAAAGACGTGGTTTGCACCAGCCCTATAAGGGCTTATTAAGAGCCAGCGCCTAAATGACGCTGGCTTTCACTTCGTTCAAGCCTTAGTGGTATGATTATCTGCTACCCTTAAA
>DVLQ01000227.1 GCA_018715395.1 Candidatus Coprocola pullicola
GCGGGCGGGTATTTCTGTCCGCTTTATTTTTTTATTTATGGAGGTGAATATGAATGAAAGAAAAAGAATTAAAAATAAAGCAAAAGTCTGATTTTATAAAAACAAGGAAAAGAGAAATATTTGATATAAAAGAAAAGCCTGTAAATCTATTCAATAACCGCTTAAAAGCTGACTTTATAAAAAAGACAGTTACGGAGAAAAAGGAACAGACGGAAAAAGCCACAAACGAGGCTTCTGTCCAAGCAGAAGAAAAGATTGAAAACACTGTTATCAATACCGGATTATATACCGCTGATACTGTAATACCAAATATTATAAAGAGTAAAAAAGGCAACTTTCAGAAATATGAAAGTAATTTAACATATACTGACAGAAATAGTTCAAAAAATTTTGATGGTGGTGAAGTCAAAGAGATTTTGAGGTATAGGCAAGAAGTTTTAGCTGATACGAAAACGGTTGATAAAATCAACCAATATTATATAAAAATATCAGAACACGGTTTAAGTGGGGACACAGCAAATACAATAAATATGGCACAAGGTAACACTACAAAAAATGAAATAGAACCATTAAAATTATGGAAAAATGGTGTTTTGAAAACAAAGCTAATAAAAAAGAAACTACCAGATGACAATAATATACGAAATCTCGAAAATAATGAAACGGAATTATTTAATAAAAAATCATTTGATAGTTACTATGATGACAATATAAAAATAGAATTCCTAAAATCATCAAAAGAAAATGTCAACTTTCAGATTAACCCAACACAAAAAAACAGTGAAGAAAAAATTTATTTTAAGGCACACTTAAATCATAGAACTAATTATCAAAAAGTCAAAAGAATTAAATTGAATAATAGGCAAGAGATACAGCCAATTCACAATGAAGATAGTAAAATATATAACTCTATGCCAAAATCCTATTTAAACCACAGCCATACAGATATAAAACAAAAAGATTTTACCAATCGTCATAATAAAACACGTTTTCAATCAAATAACCATACCGAAACAAAACAACATAGATTACTGACGCATAAAAATTACAGAAGCAAAGTTTTTCTAAGAGGAAATTCCGGAACAGTTAAGAATCAAAACTTGCAAAGGAGAACTTTTCAAAGCAGTCAAATAAAAAAGAAAATACTCTCAAATATGAAAAAAGCAACAGTAAGGGCAACATCATCGACAATAAAAGTTGGAAAACGTGCGACTATGGCGATTGGTAAAACGGCAGCAGCAGTAGTGAAAGGAATTGTCATGCTTTTAAGCAGTATGGGCGGAGCTGTTGTTGTATTTGTTATAATAGCGGCAGTATTGGCTTTAATGACAACGGCTTTTGGTGTGTTTTACTCTCCCTTTGATGATACAGAAGGAACAAAAAGGATTGCGCAGATTGTTGCGGAAACAAATGCAGAGTTTAACAACAGTGTTTCTGAAATTGAAAATAATGTGAAACATGACAGCATTGAATATCATAGTGATAGTGGCAATCATATTTTTGTTACAAACTGGACACAAGTTGTAGCTGTATTTGCCGTTAAGACATCAGGAGATACAGAACAGGCACTTGATGTTGTGACAATGGATAATAAAAGAGAAGAACTTTTAAAAGAAGTGTTTTGGGATATGAATATCCTTTCTCATGACACTGAAAAGATAGTTTCAGATGAAGAAGAAAAAACTATACTGCATATCAGTTTAGAAAGCAAAAGTTATAAGGATATGATTGATATTTATCATTTCACTCCATATCAAAAGCAATCTCTTGAGGAACTTATGAAACCAGAATACGCTCAAATGTTATCTGAACTGGTGGGAACTATAGGCGTTACAAGAGGAGATATCACACTTACACCAGAACAGATTAAGGAAATGCTTGAAAACTTGCCAGAGGATTTATCGCCGGAAAGAAAAGCGGTTATGGAAGCCGCCTATTCTCTTGTGGGCAAAGTAAACTATTTTTGGGGAGGAAAATCGTCAGCTATTGGTTGGGACAGTCGTTGGGGAGCGCCAACAAAGGTAACAGCAGCAGGAAGTATTGACACAGGTACAACACGACCTTTTGGACTGGACTGTTCCGGCTTTGTGACATGGGCATTTATTAACGCTACAAAAGATACATCTTACGCCAATGTTATAGGGCACGGCGCCGCCAATCAATATAGCAGGTGTGAAAAAATAGATTGGAGTGAAGCTCAGGCGGGAGATTTAGTATTTTATCCAGATTTAGGTCATGTAGGGATAATTGCCGGAACAGATAATAACGGTAATCTGCTTGTGGTACATTGCGCCTCATCGCAAAACATAGACTGGAGTGAGGCTCAGGCAGGGGATTTAGTATTTTATCCGGATTTAGGACACGTAGGGATAATCGCTGGAACAGACGATAACAGCAATCTGCTTGTGGTACATTGTGCCTCATCGCAAAACATAGACTGGAGTGAGGCTCAGGCAGGAGATTTAGTATTTTATCCGGACTTAGGACATGTAGGGATAATTGCCGGAACAGACGATAATGGCAATCTGCTTGTGGTACATTGTGCCTCACCACAAAACAATGTTGTTGTGACAGGATTGCAGGGATTTACAAAGATAGGCAGACCAGCTCTGTTTAATTAAACAGAGTATTTTGTATATTATTATAATGTTTATGCAATATATTTAGTGTATAAAGTTTAAAATTGGATAAATTTATTTTGTAATTATGTTATATATTGACGAAAATATAAGATTGCATTATAATATATTATAAATTATAGTATATTAAAAATGTAGTATATTATATGAAAATATGTTATTTAAAATAAAATGTGGAGGTGAAACAAATGGAAAAATATATTAAAATTACGGCTGCTGAAATGGAAGTGATGCAAGAAGTATGGAATTTTAACGAAATGGTCAACATTGCCGAGCTAACTGCTAAATTAAATGAAAAAGGCAAAATGTGGGCTTATCAAACAGTAGCTACATTTTTAAAAAGTTTAAAAACAAAAAAAATGATAGATTCTTGTAAAAAAGGAAAAGTATTATATTATTTTCCCATAGTAAGCGAAGAAAAATATAAAATGAAAACAACTGAAAATTTTGTAGACACCTACTTCAGCGGCTCTCTCAAAAATTTTTTAATCACTTTTATGAACAATAAACATTTAACAGAAAAAGAATTGAAAGAATTAAGAGAGTGGTTGGATAGCATTGATAAATAGAGTTTTTATAATGGTTTTGTTACTGTCAATCAGTGGTTTTATATTTAGTTTACTATATTTGTTGTTTGAAAAATTGTTATATAAACTGACATCTGCTAAATTTATGGTCATAATAAATACCATTGCACTAATGTCTTTTGTGATACCTTTTTATCATATTCATTCTGTTTATGATAAAAGTAGTTTTGATTTTGCAAATTACAGCGTGGTTGTTTTTGAAAACGGCAACAAAAGCGATAGA